>JACDHG010000076.1 GCA_013821195.1 Propionibacteriales bacterium | reverse complement strand
ACGACCATCAGGTCGATGTTGACGTGCGAGGGGCGGGTGGCGACCCAGACCACTGCGTCCGCGATGTCCTCGGCGGCCAACGGATCTGGTATGCCGGCATACACCGCGTCGCGCTTCGCCTCGTCGCCACCGAACCGCACCAGTCCGAACTCCTCCGTCTTCACCATGCCGGGGGCGATCTCCGTGATCCGGACCGGCTTGCCGACGAGCCCAGCCGCAGCGTCTCGGTCATCACCGCGACGCCGTGCTTTGCCGCGGTGTAACCGCCGCCGCCCTCATAGGCCGCGCGGCCTGCCGTCGAGCCCATGTTGATCAGCACCCCGTCGCCACTGGCGACCAGGGCCGGAAGCAGGGCCTGGGTCACGGTCAGCGTGCCGAGGACGTTGACGTCATACATCGCCCGCCAGTCCTCGATGTCGGCCCGGGCCACCTCGTCGGAGCCGAACGCCCCACCTGCGTTGTTGACCAGGACGTCGAGGGTGTCACCCACTATCTCGGCCAGCCGGCGTACGTCGGCCGGACTCGTCACGTCGCAGGCGACTGCTACGCCGCCGATGTCTGCGGCGAGCGCGTCGATCCGGTCGACGCGCCTGGCGGCGCAGATGACCCGGAAGCCGTGCGCTGCGAGCGCGGTGGCGCTTGCCGCACCGATCCCGCTGCTGGCTCCCGTCACGACGGCAGTCCGTGGTGCATCGCTCATGGACGCATTGTCGCGGCAACGCGGCGTCCCAGCTCGCGGGGGTCCAGGAAATACGTGAGACTTGTCGCTGGTTGATGGTTCATGGAGGTGCGTGACCGGTGCTCAAGCAGAACGCGGCAGCCGAGCTGCTGCGCGTCGACCGGTATGCCCGACCGCTGAGACGGGTGGCGATGCTGAGCGTCCACACCTCCCCGCTGGACCAGCCGGGCACGGGTGACGCAGGGGGTATGAACGTCTACGTCGTGGAGCTCTCTCGCCAGCTGGCCGCGGCCGGCATCGCTGTCGACATCTTCACCAGGTCGACGGCGGGTGACATGCCTCCTATCGTGGAGCTCGCCGACGGGATCAAGGTGCGACATGTGGTCGCAGGCCCGCTCGAGGGCCTCACCAAGGCGGATCTGCCCGGTCAGCTGTGCACGTTCGCCCGGGAGGTGCTGCGGACCGAGGCCTTCTATGCTCCCGGTTACTACGACGTCCTGCACTCCCACTACTGGCTGTCCGGCCAGGTGGGTGCCCTCGCCAGAGATCGCTGGGGCGTGCCGTTGGTGCACTCCATGCATACGATGGCCAAGGTCAAGAACACGCTGCTCGCCGAGGGTGACGTCGCCGAGCCCGCTGCTCGGCTCATCGGCGAGGAGCAGGTCGTCGAAGCCGCCGACCTGATCATCGCCAGCACCGACGACGAAGGCCACCAGCTCATGGAGCTGTACGGCGCCGAGCCCGATCGGATCCGGGTGATCAGCCCAGGCGTGGACCTCGACGTCTTCACTCCCGGGGACGTCGATCAGGCCAGGGGTCGGTTGGGGATCGCCACAGACGCGCTGGTCGTGATGTTCGTCGGCAGGATCCAGCCCCTCAAGGCCCCCGACGTCGTGATCCGTGCCGCCGCCGACCTGGCTGCCCGTCGACCGGACCTGCGCGACCGCCTCGTCGTCCCGGTGATCGGCGGCCCGTCGGGGTCTGGCAGGGACACCCCCCGCGACCTCGTCGCGCTTGCAGCGTCACTTGGCATCTCCGACGTCGTACGCTTTGTCGCTCCGCTGACACAGAGCGAGCTGGTCGATTACTACCGGGCGGCCACCGTGGTCTGCGTGCCGTCGTACAACGAGTCCTTCGGACTTGTTGCCATCGAGGCCCAAGCCTGTGGCACCCCCGTGGTGGCGGCCAGGGTCGGCGGCCTGTCGACGGCAGTCCGCGACGGTGTCAGCGGGGTCCTCATCGACGGGCACGACCCCGCCGACTACGCCCACGTCTTCGAGCGGCTGCTCACAGACGACCGGCTGACAGCCAACCTCGGGCTCGGCGGCACCCTGCACTCCCAGCGGTTCGGATGGGCGCGTACGGCGCACAGCACCTTGGCGGCGTACCGCGAGGCGGTCGCGATGATGCGCGACGACGCGGTGGCGCTGGCGGAGTGAGCCCGGTGTCCGACGGTGGGGCAGCCTCGCACCCACGGAGCGGCGAAAGCGCCCCAGCACCGGACAAGGCGCGTGCTGCGGAGACCATCCGGGCCGCCCTCGCCGAGGCGGAGATCGACGCTGCGGAGCCGCAGGCAGGAGTGTTCACGTTCGACCTGCCGGGGGAGCGGAAGCTGTCCACGCCGTGCCAGCTCGTCGTCGGGGATCACGCGTTGGCCGTCCATGCCTTCGTGTGCCGCAACCCCGACGAGAACCACCAGGCTGTCTACCGCTGGCTCCTGGGCCGCAACCTCAAGCTGTTCGGAGTCTCCTTCGGCGTCGACCACAATGGGGACATCTTCCTCGACGGCAGGTTGCCGTTGTCGACGGTGACCCTCGACGAGATCGACCGGTTGCTCGGATCGGTGCTCGCGTCTGCCGACGAGTCGTTCAACACGATCCTCGAGCTCGGCTTCGCCTCCTCGATCCGCAGGGAGTGGGAGTGGAGGGTGAGTCGGGGCGAGTCGACCCGCAACCTCGAGGCCTTCCGCGGGTGGCTGGAACGCGACGGCGACCCGCCGACGTAGGCACTGGCGCTGCTGGGGTTTGGCTTGCTCTCCGGCATACCTGGGGATTCGTCCGGGTGGGTCGGGCTGGGGTGGCCCGCGTCGGGGCGGACGAGTCGGGAGCTGGGGATTCGTCCGGGTGGGTCGGGCTGGGGTGGCCCGCGTTGGAGCGGACGAATCGCACCGGACTGAGCAGTGCAGCGTGTCGGCAATCACGTGTCACGGATTTGGTCGGCCAACGTCACGAGCCTAGAATGTAAGAGGTAAAAGGCGTTACGAAGTCTTACATAACGGGAGACCCACCGGGTCAGAAGATGGAGACACTCATGTTCACCGCAGCGGACGACCTCGCGCGCGAGGTCGGCGTGTCCAGGCGAGCCGAGGCAAGGGAGTCAGTGTCGGTCGCAGTGGCGCGGCTGGCCAACCGCGAGCGCCGGATGCGCCGCCGCATCGCGCGCATCGACAGTCACATCGCCGGGCAGCCGTTCAAACACTGACTTCCTCGCGGAACGCTCGTCCCCCCCGGCCGCGACCGTCACGACCCGACCGTCCACCGCCAGCAACTCGAGGTTGTCCGGCGGTATGACGCACGAGCCGCCGACCGTCAGCGCCCCTGGTTCTTGACCGCCTCGACAGCCGCAGCAGCCGCCTCCGGGTCCAGGTACTCGCCGCCTGCGGTGATCGGACGCAGGTCCGAGTCGAGCTCATAGAGCAAGGGGATTCCGGTCGGGACGTTGAGGCCGACCACCGCCTCCTCCGACATCCCGTCCAGATGCTTGACGAGTGCCCGCAAGGAGTTGCCGTGGGCGGCCACGAGCACGGTCGCACCGCTGCGCAGGTCGGGGACGATCGCGTCGTACCAGTAGGGCAGCATCCGGTCGACCACGTCAGCCAGACACTCCGTGCGGGGTACGATCTCGTCCGGCAGGCCGGCGTACCGGACGTCTCCGGTCTGGGAGAACTCTGCGGAGTCGTCGATGGGCGGAGGTGGTGTGTCGTACGACCGACGCCAGCGCATAAACTGCTCCTCGCCGTACTGCTCCAGGGTCGCCTTCTTGTCCTTGCCCTGCAGCGCGCCGTAGTGGCGCTCGTTGAGCCGCCACGAGCGCCGAACAGGAAGCCAGGGCCGGCCGGCTGTCTCGAGGCAGAGCTCCGCGGTCTGGATCGCGCGGCGGAGCACTGACGTGTGCAGCACATCGGGCAGGACGCCACGCTCGGTGATCAGTGCGCCGCAGCGGGTTGCCTCGGCGCGGCCCTTGTCGGTGAGGGGTACGTCGACCCAGCCGGTGAAGAGGTTCTTGGCGTTCCAGTCGCTCTCGCCGTGGCGGAGCAGCACCATCCGGTGCGGCGCTTCGGTCATGCCCGGAGCCTAGTGGCCTGTGGTGGAGGGTCAGACTCCTGCTGGGTGATGCCCTGTCACCAAGAAGACGATGCGGCGCGCCATGGAGACCGCGTGGTCACCGATGCGCTCGTAATAGCGCCCGATGAGAGCCATGTCGACAGCCGGCTCGACCCCATCGGCCCAGTCGTCGCTGAGCAGCGTCCGGAACATCGATCGGCGCAGCCGGTCCATGTCGTCGTCGGCGGCCTCGAGCGCGCGGGCGGCCTCGACGTCGTGGCTGGCGACGATCTCCGCAGCGGCCATGATCATCTCGTCGGCTGTCTTCGCCATCTGTTGGATGGTGGGGATGAAGACATCCGGCACGGCGGCGGTGGGGTAGCGCAGCCGTGCGACCTTGGCGATGTGGACCGAGAGGTCGCCCATCCGCTCCAGGTCGGCGACCATGCGTAGTGACGCGACGAGCATGCGGAGATCACCCGCGACCGGAGACTGGCGAGCCAGGATGTCGAAGCTGTCCTCCTCGATCCGCTCACGTGCGTCGTCGATCGCGAGGTCTCCGGTGATGACCGCCTCAGCGCTGGAGATGTCGGCGTCGAGCAACGCCTGAGTAGCCGAGGAGAGCGCGGCCCGGACGTCACCGGTCATTTCCACGAGCTCGTCGAGGACGCTGTCGAGCTGCTGCTGATACTGGTCGCGCATGTGCCGACCGTAGATGTCCTCGGTGAAGCGTCGGCGACGCACGGTGAACGGCGCGTGAACACTGGCCTAAACAACGGGCAGGAGTGCCCTCGTGACTCACGGCCCTGGGTGCCCGGCTGCGTACCATCGAGTCATGGACCCCTCGACCGCGGCGGTGCTCGGCGGCGTCATCGGTGCTGTCGGCGGTGCTGTGACGATCCTTGCCTTCCGCATGAGCGAGCGCGACCAGGCGCGCGTCACGACACCGCCGGACGAGCCGGTCGTTCCTCCGGGCGTGGCTGCGGTGTTGTCCGTGCTCAAGTCGTCGGCGATGGTCGTCGGCTCCGACGACACCGTGCTCAAGGCGAGTGCTCCCGCGCACGCAATGGGTCTGGTGCGTGGTTCGGACGTCGCTGTCGAGGCGCTGCTCGAGCTGGTGCGCCAGGTACGCCGCGACGGACAGATCCGTGAGGACGATCTTGTGCTCCATCCCCGTCGTGGCCGCGCCCTGCAGGTGGCTGCCCGGGTTGCGCCGCTCGGCAGCAAGCTGGTCTTGGTGCTGGTGGAGGACCGCACCAGGGAGCGTCGCGTCGAGACCATCCGCCGTGACTTCGTGGCCAACGTCAGCCACGAGCTCAAGACTCCTGTCGGCGCGCTCAACCTGCTGGCAGAGGCGGTGGGCGAGGCATCCCACGACCCCGAGGCGGTGCACCGCTTCTCTGCGCGAATGCTTACCGAGAGCGAGCGGCTCACCCGACTCGTCCAGCAGATCATCGAGCTGTCGCGTCTGCAGGGCGACGACCCGCTGGACGAGGTGCATCTCGTCGCTGTCGACGTGGTCGCGGAGCGGGCGATGGACCGGGTGCGAGTCGACGCCAACGACATGGGAGTGCAGCTTGTGTACGCCGGACAACGAGAGCTGGCGGTGCTCGGCAACGAGGAAGAGCTTGTCGTCGCCCTCGGCAACCTGATCGAGAACGCCGTGGTGTACAGCGACGCCGGCGCTCGGGTTGCTGTGGCTGCTCGGCGTCGCGAGGACATGGTCGACATCGTCGTGACCGACCAGGGGGTCGGCATACCCGCTGCCGAGATCGACCGGATCTTCGAGCGCTTCTACCGCGTTGACCCGGCCCGGGCCCGCGCGACCGGCGGCACGGGTCTCGGCCTGTCGATCGTCAAACACATCGCGGCGACTCACGGTGGCGAGGCAAGCGTATGGAGCGTCGAGGGGGAGGGTTCGACCTTCACCTTGAGTGTGCCGGCCGCCGAGAGTCAGTCGGCGTCACCAGTCGATGTCCCCGCGAACGACCACCAACGCCCGACCTGGGGAGATCCCATGCCTCCCCAGGACATGCCCCGCCAGATCAGCCGGGAGCGCCCGGCGCCCCAGCTGTCGTTCACCCAGGAGGACCTCTCGTGACCCGAGTGCTCGTCGTCGAGGATGAAGAGAGCTATAGCGACGCCCTTGCCTACATGCTGCGCAAGGAGGGCTTCGACGTGGCTCTCGCTGACACCGGCCCCCTGGCGCTCGAGGAGTTCGCCCGCAACGGTGCCGACATCGTGCTGCTCGACCTGATGATTCCGGGCCTTCCCGGCACAGAGGTATGCCGGCAGCTGCGCCAGATGTCAGCTGTCCCGGTCATCATGGTCAGCGCCAAGGACGCGGAGGTCGACAAGGTCGTCGGGCTCGAGCTCGGCGCAGACGACTACGTGACGAAGCCGTACAGTCCCCGGGAGCTCGTGGCGCGCATCCGAGCGGTGCTGCGGCGGGGCCAGGAGTCAGAGCTCGTGCCGGCGACGCTCGAGGCCGCCGGTGTCCGGATGGACACCGAGAGACACGTGGTGACCGTGTCAGGCCGCGAGGTGAGGCTGCCGCTGAAGGAGTTCGAGCTGCTCGAGATGTTCTTGCGAAACGCGGGACGCGTGCTCACGCGCGGCCAGCTGATCGACCGGGTGTGGGGCGCTGACTACGTCGGGGACACCAAGACCCTGGACGTCCACGTCAAGCGGCTGCGGGCGAAGATCGAGCCCGACCCGGCCCGCCCTTGCCATCTCGTGACTGTTCGGGGTCTCGGCTACAAGTACGACGCCTCGGTCTAGCTGCCCGTTGTGCTCGAGGAAGGGCCGACCTCGACGTCCGTGTAGTCGGTGCTCTGAGGCGCCACGGGGACCTCGACGGAGACCGGCGCGGCTTCCTTGAACTCGAACGTGAGCGTCACGAGGCCTCCCGGCTCGAGCTCAGGACTGCTCAGCCGCAACGTGCTGGTCTCCGCGGTCTGGACCGACTCTCCAGGGGCCAGCGCGAAGTCGTCCGGAATCGGCGTCACCTCGACGGGGTCGCCAGCGGTGCCCTCAGCGGTCAACGAGATCAGCTGGTCGGCCTCGGCGGCCTGGTTGATGAGCGCTGCCACGACCGTGCCGTTCCCGTCGCCGTCGGTGACGACCAGCGCGTTGACGACGTACACCATGCTCGAGCGCACGGTGACGCCGTCGGCGGGCTGGTAGACCTGCTGGGTCTGCGCCCCGAAGCCGGCTCCGCAACCGGCGATCAGCGGCGACGTGAGCGCGAGCAGCCAAGCTCCGGCTCTGCACCGACGGCTCCGGGTGTTGTCGCGAACCGGTGTGGACGCCGTGGTATCCACGATCGCTGGGTCCTCCTCGGGCACGCGCGGATCGATCTGGGTCGCCGGGTTTAGGGCGATGAGCCGCTGCGACGTCAGCGTATCGAAAGCGTGATCGGTGGGGCTGCGCGACCCCCAGAGGGCACGAGATCGGCCGTTTGTCAAGCCCAAATCAACGCTCTGACCTGGGAAAACGTGCTTCCGACCCACCTCATGACGTGGTATCCTGAACCCCTTGAAAGGGGTAACTGGCACATGACTTTTACGGTCGGCGAAACGGTGGTGTATCCCAATCACGGGGCCGCTGTCATCGAAGATATCGAGACCCGTCAAATCAAAGGTGAAGACAAGCTCTATCTCGTCTTGCGCATCGTCTCCCAGACAGACCTGATCGTCCGAGTGCCCGCCTGCAACCTCGACCTGGTCGGTGTCCGCGACGTCGTGGACCAGGCCGGACTCGAGCGGGTCTTCGAGGTCTTGCGGGCAGAGCACACCGAGGAGCCGACGAACTGGTCCCGTCGTTACAAGGCCAACCTGGAGAAGCTGCACTCGGGTGACGTCATGAAGGTCGCCGAGGTCGTGCGCGACCTGTGGCGCCGCGAGCGTGAGCGTGGGCTGTCAGCGGGCGAGAAGCGCATGCTTGCCAAGGCTCGCCAGATCCTGGTGTCTGAGCTCGCGTTGGCCGAGCACACGAACGAGGACAAGGCAGAGACCATCCTCGACGAGGTTCTCGCGTCCTGAGCAGCCGACCCCGCGTCGGCGGGGTCTTGACTGGCCGGGGCGATCCCGGTTCCTGGGGCGGCTGTGCTCAACGTGCTGTGAGACAGTCGGCTGGTGACCCGAGTCAGCGCTGCGATCGTCCCGGCTGCCGGATCTGGGCAACGCCTCGTGCACCCCGCCGCGCTCGCAGCTGACGGTCAGCGGCCCAAGGCACTGCGGATGCTCGCGGGTCGCACGATGGTTCATCGGTGCGTCGAGCAGCTCCTGCACGCGGTCGACTACGTCGTGGTCGCTGCTCCCACTGCCCACGTGGAGGCGGTACGCGCCGACTTGAGCCCGCTGGGGTCGCGAGTGCAGACCGTCGGAGGGGGTCCGACCCGCCAACGCTCAGTGGCTGCGGCACTCACGGCGCTCGATGATGCGCTCGACCTTGTCCTGGTCCACGACGCCGCTCGTCCGCTCGTGCCCGTGGACGTCATACGACGGGTGCTGGACTTCCTTGTCGGGGGCGCGGCAGCGGTCGTCCCCGTGGTCGACGTCGCCGACTCGCTCCGCCATCGCTGCGGCGGGGAGGCAAAGGGGCCGCTCGACCGGTCCACCGTATGCGCTGTGCAAACGCCCCAAGGGTTCCAACGCGCTGTCCTCGAGCGGGCTCACGCGGCGGCCGCCGATGCTGAGGCCACCGACGACGCGACGCTCGTGGAGAGACTTGGCTACGCCCTCACCCTCGTCGAAGGGGACCCGCGAGCGTTCAAGATCACCACGCCGCTCGACCTGCTGCTGGCGGAGGCCGTCATAGCGGATCAGCGGTAGACAAGGGCGGTCGCGATCGCCGCGAGACCCTCGCCGCGGCCGATGAGACCGAGACCGTCGGTCGTGGTGGCCGAGACGGTGACGCTCGCCCCGCAGGCGGCGGAGAGGACCTGCTCCGCCTCGATCCGTCGCGGACCCAGCTGTGGGACCGGGCCGATGAGCTGGACGGCGACGTTACCGATCGTCAGACCGGCAGCAGTCAGCCGGGAGGCTGTCTCGGCGAGCAGGGTGGTGCCGCTGGCGCCCGACCACGACGGGTCGGCCGTGCCGAACTGGCTGCCGAGGTCGCCCATGCCTGCGGCGGAGAGCAGCGCGTCGCATGCCGCGTGTGCCACCACGTCGCCGTCGGAGTGGCCGTCGAGCCCGGCGACGGCGGCCGGCCACTCGAGGCCGGCTACCCGCAGCACACGACCCTCGACCAGCGGGTGCACGTCGCAGGCGATCCCCACGCGCAGCTGCGGACTGTCTGTCACGCGTCGATCATGCCAGCAAAGGTGTGACGACTTCGTGACATCGATGCCTGACCGCCCCAATCGCGTGGTCAGTAAGGCACCATCGAAGGCATGGGGACAGCTCGGCGACTCGGCGCGACGCTCGGCGTGGTCTCCGCCGTGTCGGGCCTCGCGGTCTCCGAGCTGCTGAGCGGACTCCTTCATCAGCGCGTCTCGCCGATCATCGCCGTCGCCGAGGGCGTGATCGCGCTGACGCCGGGTCGAGTAGCCGAGTTCTTCATCTCGCTGGTCGGCAACAACGACAAGCCGTTGCTCATCGGTATGACGATCGCGGGACTGCTCGTGCTGAGTGCGGCTGTCGGGATGCTGGCACTGCGGTTCGTTGTCGCTGCCGAAGGGGCGTTCATCGCGATGGGTGTGATCGCGATCCTCGCGGTCAACGCACGGCTCACGTCGTCGGCGTCGACGTATGTCCCCGCAATCGTCGGAACGGTGGTGGCCATCGCCATCCTCGCCGTGCTCGCACCGCGGGCGGCGTCGTCAGTGCGGCCCGAACCCACCGTGGCGGCGGGGGATGAAGGGTCGTGGCGCGACCATGAGGCATCGCGTCGACAGTTCCTCGTGCTTTCGGGCGCGCTGGCGTTGGCAGCGGTCGTCGCAGGCGGCACCGGACGGTTCCTGGCCCACAGCCGAACCGTCGTGGAAGTTGCCCGGCGAAGGCTCAAGCTGCCTGTCCAAGCCGTGTCGGCTCCGCCCGGGACTCAGCTCGATGTCCAAGGCATCGAGCCGTGGGTGACGTCGCAGGAGCGTTTCTACCGCATCGACACTGCACTGTCGGTGCCGCAGATCCTCCCTGCCGACTGGGAGCTGCGGATCCATGGAATGGTCGACAAGGAGGTGACAGTCACCTACCAGGACCTCCTTGACCGTGGGCTCGACGATGCCTGGATCACATTGTGCTGCGTCTCCAACGAAGTCGGCGGCGACCTGATCTCCAACGCGCGATGGTCCGGCGTGCGGATCGCCGACGTGCTGGCAGAGGTAGGCGTCCACAACGACGCCGACGCGGTGTTGTCGACGTCCGA
>JACDHG010000235.1 GCA_013821195.1 Propionibacteriales bacterium | reverse complement strand
GTCCCAGGGCCGCACCCGTGGGACGGGGGTCAACAGCGTCCCGAGACGAATTCGCTCGGTTGACATCGCTGCCGCCGCCAGCGACACCCAGGCGTCGACACCGAACACGGCCTCCCACGTGAAGATGCCATCCCAACCATGCTGCTCGCCGACAGCCGCCAGCTCGGCGAACTCGCGTGAGTCGGCGTACGGGACCACGAAGCCATATCTCATGCTCACCACTGTAGAAGAGCCTGCCGACCTCGCTCCTCTCGCTCATCTCCCGCTCCCCTCGCTCCCCTCTCTCGCTCCCCTCGCTCCTCTCTCTCGCTCCCTCGCCCCCACTCTCGCTTCCCTCGCTTGGGGTTTGCGATGTTTACATCGCAAAGCCCCGGCGTACATCGCAGCTCTGCGATGTGAACAGTCCAGACGGACTGTCAACAGCGCAAACCCTGGGGCTGGCCGCACCTCACGTGGGAAGTACCGGTTTTAGTGAGGCGGATGAAGACTTCGGACTACTGGGTGACCCGCAAACCCGGTTCCGTGACGACTTCTCCAGACTGCCCCACAACAAAGGGGCAACTGTCCCGAAACGCTGTGTTCGCTTGTAGTAATGGGCAGCCGATCCCGCTAGGTTGAGGCATGGCCGACGCCCCGAGCGATAGTTCCGAGGCTCCAGGCACCACGCCGCTCGTCGCCCTCTCGGGCGTCAACAAATGGTTCGGGGACCTGCACGTGCTGCAGGACATCAACCTCGACATCGCTCGCGGCGAGGTCGTCGTCGTCATCGGTCCCTCCGGGTCTGGCAAGTCGACGTTGTGCCGGGCGATCAACAGACTCGAGCCCATCAACGAGGGTGAGATCAAGCTCGACGGCACGCTGTTGCCCCAGGAGGGCAAGGCGCTTGCGCAGCTGCGAGCCGAGGTCGGCATGGTCTTCCAGGCCTTCAACCTCTTTGCCCACAAGACCGTGCTCGACAATGTCACGCTGGGCCCGATCAAGGTCCGCGGCCGGAATGCCTCGGAGGCCCGCGAGGAGGCCAAGAAGCTGCTCGATCGAGTCGGTGTCGGCGAGCAGGCCAACAAGTATCCTGCCCAGCTGTCCGGCGGTCAGCAACAGCGCGTGGCCATCGCGCGTGCACTGGCGATGCATCCGAAGGTCATGCTCTTCGACGAGCCGACCTCGTCCCTCGACCCCGAGATGATCAAGGAGGTCCTGGATGTCATGGTCGAGCTCGCCAACGACGGTATGACGATGGTGGTGGTGACCCACGAGATGGGCTTCGCCCGCACCGCCGCCAACCGGGTGCTGTTCGTGGCCGACGGCAAGATCGTGGAGGAGGCGACGCCCGAGGAGTTCTTCACCAACCCGACGTCCGATCGAGCCAAGGACTTCCTCGGCAAGATCCTGCAGCACTAGCTAGGCAACGAGTTCCGACGAGGCCGGGAACTCCGGCGTCGCATCTACAAGGGGAGTTCACGCATGAGATACCCAAAGACCAAGGCGCTGTTCGCGGGAGCAGCCCTCGTTATGTCGCTCGCAGCCTGTGGCGACGACAGCGGCGGCGGCAGCGGCGGCGGCGATTCGGTCGACATACCGGTCGAGGAGAATCCCGACTTCCCCGAGGGGAGCACAATGGCGGAGCTCTCCGAGGCAGGCAAGATCACCATCGGCGTCAAGATCGACCAGCCCGGGATTGGCTTCCAGGAGCCGGGGGCCGATACGCCTGAGGGCTTCGACATCGAGATGGGCCGGATCATCGCCGGCCAGCTCGGCATCGAGGATGACGGCAGCATCGAGTGGAAGGAGACCATC
The DNA here is from genome assembly GCA_013821195.1 of Propionibacteriales bacterium. Taxonomy (GTDB): domain Bacteria; phylum Actinomycetota; class Actinomycetes; order Propionibacteriales; family Nocardioidaceae; genus JACDHG01. The sequence goes on along the minus strand of JACDHG010000235.1, from coordinate 2,366 downwards.
TCCGACAACCGCGAGCCCTTCCTCGAGGAAGGTGAGGTCGATATCGTGATCGCGTCGTACTCGATCACCGACGACCGCCGGAAGGTCGTGGGACAGGCGGGCCCGTACTACGTCACGGGACAGCAACTGCTTGTCCGTGAGGAAGACAAGGACAAGATCACGGGGCCCGACGACCTTGCCGGTGTGAAGGTCTGCTCGGTCGAGGGCTCGACGTCGCTCGCCACGGCACAAGACGAGTTCGGCGCCGACCCTGTACCGCTCGGCACCTACTCCGAGTGCGTCGACCAGCTCGAGAACAGCACGGTCGATGTGCTGACAACTGATGGCGCCATCCTCTTGGGTTACGCCGCAGAGAACCCCGATGAGCTCGAAGTTGTCGGAGAGCCCTTCAGCGAGGAGCGATACGGCATCGGCTACCAGCTCGGTGACACCGAGATGTGCGAGTTCATCACCACGACGATCCAGGATGCCATGGACGACGGCCTCTGGGCCGATGCGTTCGAGGCAACTCTCGGAGAGTCCGGGGTGGAGACGCCGGAGTCACCCGAGATGGACGAGTGCCTGTAGCGCTTCCGTGCTGGTGGCAGGCGCAAGCTTTCGTCTGCCACCAGCCCTCCGCAGCATGGGGCCCTCGTGCGACCGCGAGAGGAGGTGATGGCGCCGCATGCAGGTGCTGATCGACAACTTCGGCCAGATCCTCGACGGCTTCGCCAAGACGCTCTGGCTGTTGTTGTTCTCCGGGACGATCGCTGCGGTGCTCGGAACGATTCTGGTGGCGATGAGGGTGTCACCCGTCGCCATCCTCCGCTTCGCTGGAACGTCCTACATCAACGTCTTCCGCAACACCCCGCTGCTGCTCATCTTGCTCATCATCGCCTTCGCCGCCCCTGACCTCGGCTTCACCTACGAGATCAACAACTACTTCAACTTCTTCTTCATGGCGGCGACCGTCGGGCTCGGACTGTATGCCGCGGCGTTCGTGTGCGAGGCGCTCAGATCGGGGATCAACTCGATTCCATTGGGGCAAGCCGAAGCCGCACGATCGATCGGTATGACATTCGCGCAGTCGATGCGCTCGGTGATCCTGCCTCAGGCCGCCCGCGCGGTGATTCCACCATTGGCCAGCACCTATATCGCGTTGGCGAAGAACACCAGCGTCGCGTTGGCCATCGGTGTCACGGAGGCCTCGTTCATCATGAAGAAGCTGAACGCCGAGAACGCCGTCGCCCGATGGCAGATCTTCTTCGGGTTCGCGTTCGGATACATGGTCATCGTGGCGTTCATCGCGAGTGCCGGCGCGCTGGCCGAGCGAAGCGGGGCCAAGACCAGATGAGCACGGTTCTCTTCGATGCACCCGGTCCAAGGGCCAGGAGGCGCCACCGCCTCATCGCCGGCGTCTCTTCGTTGCTCTTGCTCGCCGCGGCGTACTGGGTCTACACGACCTTCCGCGAAGAAGGACTCTTGACGTCCACCGTCGTCAATGACACCTTCCAGAACAGTAACGTCACATTCCTCCTCGAGGGCTTCGTGAGCACACTGAAGGCCGCTGCCCTCGCCATCGTCGGATCCGTCGTCTTCGGCGCTGTCTTCGCCATCGGTCGGCTGAGCGACCACCGTGTCCTGCGCTGGCCGTCAACAATCGTTGTCGAGTTCTTCCGTGCCGTGCCACTGGTGCTGCTCATCCTTGGCATCTGGTACGGGTACAAGGAGACGATCGGCACCTTGATGTCTCTCGTGCTCGCGCTCACCCTCTACAACGGGTCGGTGCTGGCAGAGGTCTACCGGGCGGGGATCAACGCGGTCCCCAAGGGTCAGTCCGAGGCGTCATACGCACTTGGGATGCGGAAAGGCCAGGTGATGCGCATGATTCTCATGCCACAGGCGGTGAAGTTCATGCTGCCCGCGATCATCAGCCAGTGCGTGATCATCCTCAAGGACACCTCGCTCGGCTTCATCATTCTCTATCCCGAGGTCGTGCGCGGCGCCAAACAGGTCGCCAACTTCGTCGACGACGGCACCTTGCTGACCTTCGGCACGGTCGCCGCCGTCTTCATCCTCATCAACTACTCAATGTCCAAGCTCGCCGAGTACCTCGAGCGACGACTGGCGCGGCGTGGCGAGAGACCCATCGACATGAAGGCAATTGAGTCCGGCCTGGGTCAAGGAGCGATGAGCGGTGGCGGTGGCGTCTAGACCGACTTGTCAGGGTGGCGTGCGCTCAGAGGTGTCCACTCCACGCTGACGAGTGGGTCAGACCGACGCGATGAAGCCGAGCAGGTCCTGCCGGGTCAGTACGCCGATGGGCTTGCCGTCCTCCTGCACGAGTACGGCGTCTGCGCTCTGCAGCTTGTCGACCGCGTCGGAGG
>JACDHG010000234.1 GCA_013821195.1 Propionibacteriales bacterium | reverse complement strand
CCGTGATGCTGCACCGACCGGGCCCGGAGCTGAAGCGGCTGACCCCGCGCAACAACGACACGCTGCTCTTCGACGGCATCCCCTGGGTCGGGAGAGCACGAGACGAGCACGACGCCTTCGCCCAGGCGCTGCGCCACCGCGACGTGGAGGTGCTCTACCTCGTCGAGCTGCTGGTGGAAACGCTGGCCCAGCCCGACGTACGTGCGGCCGCGATCCGCGATGTGACCGACAGCCCCCGGCTCGGGGACACCCTGCGCGGCTACCTGCGTTCAGCGCTTGCCGACCTCGATGCAGCGGATCTTGCCGAGACGCTGACCGCCGGTCTGCGCAACGACGAGGTGCGCGGCGGCCGTGGGCTGGTCACCGACCTGCTCGGGTCCGACGACTTCCTCGTCGACCCGTTGCCCAACCTGCTCTTCACCCGCGACTCGAGTGTCTGGATAGGCGACCACGTCGCGGTGGCCAGCCTGGCGATGCCTGCGCGCGAGCGGGAGACGCAGCTGACCGACCTGATCTATGCGCACCACCCGCGTTTCCAGGGCACTGCGCGGGTGTACGACTGGGATCTCGAGCACGTCGAGGGCGGTGACGTGCTGTTGCTCGCGCCGGGCGTGGTCGCCGTCGGGGTGGGAGAGCGCACCACGCCGGCTGGGGTCGAGCGGTTGTCACGCCAGATGTTCGCCGCCGGCCTCGCTTCCACCGTGCTCGCGGTGCCGATCGCACAGGAGCGGGCGACGATGCACCTCGACACCGTGTGCACGATGGTCGACACCGACGCCATCGTCATGTATCCCAACGTCGCCGACACGCTGGTGGCGCACGCGGTCACTTGCGTCGACCGCGGCACCCAGAGCACCACCGAGAGCGAGGCCGGGCAGATCACGTTGCGGGTGGCCGCCCCCGAGCCGTTCCTCGTGGCGGCCGCCAAGGCGATGGGCATCGACACCTTGCGTCAGATCGACACCGGCCTGGACCCGGTGACGGCCGAGCGTGAGCAGTGGGACGACGGCAACAACACGCTGGCGATCGCGCCGCGGGTCGCGGTGGCATACGAGCGCAACGTCGAGACCAACGCCCGGCTCGAGGCCAACGGCATCGAGGTGCTGCGGATCGCCGGCTCCGAGCTCGGGTCGGGGCGCGGCGGTCCCCGCTGCATGTCTTGCCCGATCAGCCGGGACCCGCTGCCGCAGGACTGACGCGCCCCGACCTCCCTGCTGGGCCGGACATGGAAGAAGCTCGGTCGTTGCCGACGGGGGATACGACAACGACCGAGCTCTTGTCATCATCGTAGGGCCCCGCTCGAACGCTCACAAGTCCGCGACGCCAGGATGAAAATTTCTGCGGCAGGCTTCACCGGGCGGGGTTCGAGCCCCCAGGTGGCGCTGCCTCTGCGGCCCTCAGCGGATGGTCAGCTGGCGGGTGCTCAGCCCGGCCCGGGCGGCGCGCTCCTCGCTGCTCAGCGGCGCGTCTGTGTGCAGCGCCTCACCCAGCCGATCGGCAAACGCGCGCGCGGGTTCCTCCAGCGAGTCGGCGCCGGTCCCCACCGGCAGGTCCCACACCGGTACCAACAGTCCGTGGGCGCGAAAGGACCCGACCAGGCGGCTGCCTTCGCCGAGGCGGTCGGCGTCGGCGGTGTGCAGCCTGGCCAGCGCATCGAGCAGGGCCTCCTCGTCGTACGGCATGACCCAGCGCAGGTGCTCCTTGGTGCTGACGTCACACCAGTACGCCGCCTCGACCGATGCCAGCCGGCGAGTCGGCGTCATGGCGGCGTTGGCCGACTCCAGGGACGCGGCGACCTCTCCGGTGGGGTCTTCGACGTCGGACACCCAGAAGTCGAATCCGCCGTGTACGGCGACATCGAAGCTGGCGCCGGGGTCGACGACATCCTGCAGACGTGCTCCCGGTCCGGGCAACCCACCGAGCGTCACCGGCTCGCCTGGCGCAGCGCCCTGAGCCAGCTCGAGCGCGTGCGCGATGTCGCGGCTCGCGTCACCCGAGTCGTGCGAGACCTGCAGGCCGAGCCAGATGGTCCCATCCGAGCGCACCAGAGCCGGTGCGGCCATCGGAAGCAGGCTGCAGACGACGACGTCGTGCTCGGCGCCGGTGACCGCCACCGATGCGCTTGCGGCGGGCACGAACTCACGCAGGGCCACCCAGTCCGTCTCCCCCGGCAGCCCGGCGAACGTGCGCGTCACGAACGGAGTCGCGGACGGGTCGCCGCTGCCGTGGCAAGCCTTGTAGCGGCGACCGGAGCCGCAGGGGCAGGGCTGGCGGGGGCCCACGTCACCGACGACGGCGGGTGCCGTGGTGCGCCTCTTGGCGCGCGAAGCCTTGCCCATGAACGATTCCTCCAGCGGTCGTGGTACGCCGAACATCCCCCGCGACCCTACGGCAGCCATCCGCGCGCCGAATCAGCTCAGCGAGATCTCGGCGAAGACGGTGGTCCCAGTCGCCCCCTGCTCGACCCACCAGTGCTCGGACAGCGTCTCGACGATCGCGAGGCCGCGTCCCCCCAGCGCGTTGGGCGGCGGCTGCAACGTGCGCGGTCGGGTCTCCGAACCGCCGTCGGACACGCTCACCACCAGCGAGCGGTCGGACAGTCGCCACGAGACCGAGAGGCTGCCGGTAGCCAACGGGAAGGCATGCCGCACCGAGTTGGCGACGAGCTCGCTGAGCACGACCCGAGCATCGTCGATCCCCGTGTCGCGCACACCGCGACTGCGCAGGTCAGCGCTGAGGCGCCGCCGCGCGGTGCGCACGCTCGAGGACTGAAACGGTAGGGTCACGACGACCGCGGTTTCCTCGATCTGCACTGTGGTCCACGATTCCATCTCACGAAGCGTCAACATATGGCACGGTGATCAGGCTTCCCGCCCACGACCACGCAAAACGCGAGCGTCAGGTCGACCGCTCTAGATGTGCCCGCACGGCTCGGGGGCGGTCGGTGATGAGTGCCTCCACGCCGAGCTCGGTGCACAGGTCGACGTCGGCCAGGTCGTTGACCACCCAGACGTGAACCGCGTTACCGCGCTCCTGCAACCGCCCGACCCATCGCGGATGCGCACGAACGAGTCGGCGCTGCAGCCCAACCGTGGTGACACCCGGGGGCAGCCGTCCGGCCCGCATCGCCGCAGGTACGTCGCTCTTCACCAGCAGCACTCGTGACACAGCCGGCGCCATTCGCCGCAGTCGCGACAGTGACATCACCGAAAAGCTCATCACGCGGACCGGGACCTCGGCTCCGTACACCGGCTGCGCCCAGCCGAAGCTCGCCAACGTCTGCACCAGACGCTGCTCGACCCAGCCGGAGTAGCGCACCGGGTGCTTGGTCTCGATCGCCACCTGCACCGGCCGGTGCCAGTCGTGCACCATCGCGAGCAGATCGTGCAGCGTCAAGATCTTCCCCGCGTTGTGATCGGGCGGCTCAGCCTCGTCGTCCAGGTCCGCCCAGGCACTCCTTCTCGTGTCCCAGTCGAGCGCGGCGAGCTCCTCGAGCCGCTTCGTCGACAGCACGCCGCGCCCGTCCGACGTACGTTCGAGCCGGCGGTCGTGCACGCACACCAGATGGCCGTCCCTGGTCAGACGTACGTCGCACTCCAGCGCGTCGGCACCGTCGTCGAGCGCTCGCCGGTAGGACGCGAGCGTGTGCTCGGCGACGTCCTCGCTGGCACCGCGGTGCGCGACGACCTGCGGCCGGGACATCTCAGTCCTGCCTCCAGGTCGGGCAGCTGAGTCGCGCATCTGGAAGGCGCTCAGGCATGCAGACTTTAGGGTAAACGCATGACGTGGCATCAGGAGATCATTCGTGGCTGAGACTCTGGACAGAGGTGCAGAAGTGGGTTCGTGGCCGAGCGGTGTCGGTGCCATCACGCTGTTCGTCGAGGACTTGGAGGCAGCCACCCAGTTCGACCGGGAGGTCTTCGGTCTGCCGGTGGCGTTCGAGGACGACGACTCGGCCGTGTTCAACTTCGGGAACACGCTCGTCAACCTGCTGAGAGCCACCGCGGCGGGAGAGCTCATCGAGCCTGCCGCGGTGGCAAGTCGCGAGGTCGGATCCCGCCTTCAGCTCACCATCGAGGTTGATGACGTGGATGCAATGTGCGCGGACCTGGTCTCACGCGGGGTGGAGCTGCTGAACGGCCCGATGGATCGGCCCTGGGG
>JACDHG010000233.1 GCA_013821195.1 Propionibacteriales bacterium | reverse complement strand
GCCCTCGCTGCACAACATGACGGACGCCCGGGAGGTCGAGCCATCTGGATGACATCGGGCCAGCAGCTCGGGCCCATGAGCGACAACCTGGCCTACGCGGTCTCGAAGGCAGCCCTGGCCGGCGCCACGAGCTCGGTGGCCGTCGACCTGGCGGCCTCAGGGATCCTCCTCAACACCGTCAACCCGGGCCCCGTCAACACCGGCTACCTCGACAACGCCCCGGAGGAGCTGCTCCAGGCCTTCCCTGCAGGCCGGCCCGGAGAGCCGGACGACCCAGCCCGACTCATCGCTTGGCTCGTCTCCGACGACGGCGCCTGGGTCGTGGGCCAGGTCCTCAACACCGAGGGCGGCTTTCAGCGATGAGAAGCCTTGGACCTCGCCCCCTGCTCGGATGTCGACTGGCGTCTGCAACGCTCCGTGATCGGGCGCGGTGAGCCCGGCGACCTTCGCCGGGCGATATGCGTCGTTCCAATAGCCGTTCGGCTACTGACCGCGCGTCAACAAGCCATCCTCGTGCGGCCCTCAGAGGTGGCGGACGGATCGCCATCGGAAGAGTAAGGGTTCTCGACACCGTGCGCGTCACACGAGGGGCGGTGCCGGACAGTTCTAGGTATGAGTAGTTCCTCTGAACGTCTTGCATCGATGTGGCAGGCCGATGCCCCGCGGGTGTTGTCCTACGCACGACGACATGTTGGCCTCAACGACGCACCAGATGTCGTGTCGGAAACCTTCGTCGTCGCCTGGCGACGACTCGCGCAGGTTCCTGAGCCCGCTTTGCCGTGGCTGATCGGCACGGCGCGCCGCATCATCGACAACACCAGACGAAGCGACCGGCGACGTATGGCACTGACCCAGCGTGTTGAGCTGCTGTCGGCCCTGGCCGCGCCGGGCGAGGACAACAGTGCTCGCCACGAGGCACTTCAGCGCCTGGCAGGACTACGAGAGCACTACCGCGAAGCGCTCTTGCTAGTCGCGTGGGACGGACTCGACTCAGCTCAGGCAGCAGCCGCGACCGGCCTTTCTGCTGCCGCATTCCGCAAACGGCTGCAGCGTGCCCGATCAGTTCTAGACGGGCTTGAGCCCGTCGTCCACCTACGACTCGAGGAGACCACACCATGAAGCACTCCACCGTCCTTGCCCAGCTTCGCCCCCCGACACCCGACCTCGACCCGCAGTGGTCGGCACAGACCCTGATTGCCATCACCGAGCGAGGCACCGGCCGGAGCACCGCCCGACCCACCCAGATCGAGCTCGACCACATGCAGTCGCCCGCCTCGGCTCGCCGCCCGCGCCGAGTCCGTCGAGCGGCTCTGCTGCTGGCAGCTGCTGCGTCTGTGGCCGTCGTTGCGATCCCGGTACTTGATTCGGGCGACGCCGTTGCTGCCGACCTGCGCGAGTTGTCTCAGGCCGCGCTCACCTACGACAGCCCGGCTCTGGGCCGGGGCACCTGGTTGCACGAGCGTTCTGAGTCGCTGCAGCGCAACGACGCCAACCTCAGCGACGGAGCGATCCTCGACACTGAGCGGGAGACATGGACAAGCTGGGACGGCCAGATCCTCCTGATCGAACGGCGCCCTTCGCAGGGATGGACCACCTACAACGTGCTCGATGACCAAACCCCCGCCTCCTACCAAGACCCGACGCCCGCATTCGCCCAGACCCTGCCCACCGACGCAGAAGGTTTGCGCGCCTACCTCGACCCGAAGGTATTCGGATCAAGTTCGCACTCCGAGGCGCTCTTCGAGGCACTGAGCGGGTTGGCGACCTCCCACACCCTGCCGCCTGCCACGCTCGCTGCCGCCTACGAGGCGATCGCCGACATCGACAACGTGAACACCTCCGATGTCCAGATCGACGGACGCCCGGCAATAGAGATCACCTATGAAGAAGAGCTGACCTCTAGCTCCGACTCCATCACCGTCGACCGAGCCACCGGACAGGTCCTGTCCGCGACCCAGCAGAGCCTGCAGAGCACCTACACCTCAACCACGACACTGTCCGAGGTCCTCGACACGGTGCCAGAAGCGGTGCTCAACGCCTTCGAAGAACACGAGGAAGATGTCCGCTACGACACCACCGGACAACCGCTAGCCGACTGACCGACCCCCTAGGCTCCCGCGCTTGATCCGCCATGCGTCTGCTGGAGACAACGAAGACGCCAACCAACCCAGGGCGGATCGATCCGGACGTCGAACGGCTTGGCGAGCAGGACAGTTCCTCGCCGGGACCGGGCGAGTGAGAAGCCTCGTTTCGGATGCCGTTCGGCTTGCGGGACGAGCGCCCGCACGGCATGGTCGGGCTACGCGCCCGCAGAGGGGTGACACGGTCGGCGCGTGCCGAGTTGCCGACGTTCCGCCTAGCCTCCAGGTCAGGACCCGAGAGCCTCGGCAAGACAAGCCCCCGTCGCCCGGGCTATCTGTGGCGGCCATCGGCGCCGACCAAAGACGGGCCGCTGCTGCTCGTGGTGGCCATAGTCATCGCACCCTGCGTATCAAGACTGGTCGTATCCGTCGGGCTGAGTGATGCAGAGACCGCCAGAGCGACGATCACCCTGAGGAGAGGCGGAGAGTCCAAGGACGGCTATGTTCTGTGTCGTGGCGGTGGCTGACGACTCGCGTGAGGCGACGAGCTCTCTGAACAGTCCTGGGGATGCGAGCCAAGCGTGGGCAGACCTTGCGCCGGACTACGAGCGGGCGCGAAGCAGGGAGGACTCGTTAGATCGGCTTGTCGAGTGGCCTGCGCAGAGGGACCTTCTGGGCGACGTCACCGGTCGATCGGTGCTCGATCTCGGTTGCGGCAACGGAGGCAAGCTCGCTGACCTGGTTCGCGAGGGGGCGACCGCCGCCGTCGGTGTCGATGTCAGCGGCAACTTCCTCGGCGCGCCGCCGCCTGGCTTGGAGCTCATTCAAGGCGATCTGAATGAGCTGGATTCGGTGGCTGGGCTTGCCGGGCGCACGTTCGACCGCATCTTGTTCCTGCAGTCTTTCGGCTATGCGAAGCATCCGGTCCGAACCCTGCAAGCGGCGCGGACGATGTTGGCCGACGACGGGTTCATCCTGCTGACCAGGACCCACCCGATCCGATATGCCGTCGAACGGGCCGAGCAGAACGGCACTGCGTTGGGCGAGGAGTACTACTCCAAGGACTCGTACACCTACCGAACGGGCTGGAACGAGCAGATCGCGCTGACGAAACGCACCTACACCATCTCCGATCTGGTCAACGAGTTCAGCGCGGCAGGGCTCTGGATCGAGACCGCGATCGAGCCGCAATTGTCCGAGGACGCTCGACGTCGCTACCCGCACAAGCAGGAGTGGATGAACAAGTACCTCGGCATCCTGATCTTCAAGCTCAGGCCCCTACCCGCCCACTAGCCGGGTCCTGAGCGTCTGCATCAGAGCGTGTCGCCAGTGGCGTGGCGGTAGTAGTCGAGGACGCCTTTGGCGTCAGGTTCGCTGCGGATCAAGACGTATCCGTTGGCCTGCACGGTGCGAACCGATGCGATGTTCGCCGGCCGGATCGTGGCCCAGATCTGCGCATGGCCAGCCGCATGGCAAGCATGAGTGACGAGGCCAGCGGCCTCGGACGCGAAACCATGCCCTCGCCGGGACAAGGCGATCTCGTAGCCGATTTCGGGCTCCTCGCCGCAGCGTCCGAGGAGGGCGCCGCAAGTGCCCACGAAGTTCTCGTCGCGATCCCAGAGTCCGTACCAGGCGAGGCCGTTCTCTTCGTGGAGTCGCTTTCGTCGCTCCAGCCACACCAGGGTCAGCGCCGATTCGCTGACCGGTCCGTCGCCGATCGTGTGTCCGCTGCTCGAGAAGAGGGCATGCACGACATCGATGTCGGCGGGTCCGAGAACGCGCAGACTCAGTCGCTTGGTCTGCAGCGCCTCGGGCATTGCCATGAGACGGGATGCTAGACGGGCAGGCCTCAGACATCGGAAGTCAGCAGGCCCGGTGGGTCCACGCAGCGTCCGGCTGATGTTCGGCTTGCAGGAAGCCATTGCCGTCGAGAAGCGCCTGACTCGCGACCTGCTGCCACCCGGTGGCACTGGTGGCAGGGTGCTGTCCCATGAACGACGACGCCGCGAAGGCCAACCTGTACGACTACCTGAAGCATGAGCGCGAGGCGGTGCTCTCCAAGCTCGACGGACTCTCCGAGTA
>JACDHG010000232.1 GCA_013821195.1 Propionibacteriales bacterium | reverse complement strand
CGACGAAGCCGCCGCCAGCTGTCCAGCCGACGCTCCGCCAGCGTGCCGTCCGCGATCGCCGACTGCACCGCGCAACCTGGCTCTGTTTCGTGGCTGCAGTCGTTGAACCGGCACTCGTCGACCAGTCCCTCGATGTCGGGGAAGGTGGACGCCAGACCCTGGGTCGCCTCCTGCAGTCCGACTCCGCGCAGGCCCGGGGTGTCGATGACCGCGCCACCGCCCGGCAGCGGCACGAGCTCTCGGCGTACGGAGGTGTGACGACCCTTGCCGTCGTCGCGGATCTGTTTCGTGGTCAGCACCTCGGCGCCGACCAGAGCGTTGGTGAGCGACGACTTGCCATGGCCGGAGGCCCCCAGCAGGCCGAGGGTCAGGTTGCCGTCGACGAGGGCGCGCACGTCCTCGATCCCGTGGCCTGTCACCGTGCTGCAGACGATCACCTCGACACCCGGTGCCGCCACCCGCACATCGTCGGCCAGCATCTCGGCGTCCGGCGCGAGGTCGGCCTTGGTGAGCACGACGACCGGGCGGCCACCGCTCTCCCAGGCCAGCGTCACCAGCCGCTCGATGCGTGACAGGTTGGGCTCGGGATGCAGAGCCACGACGACCGCGAGCACGTCGACGTTGGCGACCAGCACCTGCCCCAGCGATGTCCCGGACGAGGCCGCGCGCACCACCGCCGTACGCCGTTCGAGCACGGCCTCGACCGTGACTGGCCCATCCGGCCACGACCGCACGAGGCACCAGTCACCCGTGCACGGGGCGTCGCGCACGTCGGTGGCCACGGCGTCGAGCAGCGACGCGCCGTAGCTCGCGCGGACGAGGCCCGATGCCGTCACCACGGAGCAGAGCGTCTTGTCCACCCGTACCACCCGGCCGATGTCGCCGGGCGGAGGGTACGCCGACGCCAGCTCGCGCCAGGAGTCGTCCCAGCCGAGCTCGACGAGGTCGAGCAGCGGTGCCGTCACACCGCGAAGCGTAGGTCTGTCTCAGCGCGACCGCACCGGATTATTCGTCCGGCTGAGCCGGGCGACGTCGGATTCGGCGCAGGATCTCCAACCGGGCGCTTGCGGTCGAGGTCTCCGGCCACTCCCGGTCGAAGGCCGCGTTGAGGGCAGCGCCGATCAGCACTGCGAGTGCGGTGAGGTAGAGCCAGAGGAGCACGGCGATGGGTGCCGCAAGGGGGCCGTAGATGGATGTCTTCGCCGTCTCGAGGATCACCCGCAGCAGATAGCTGCCGAGCACCCACATGCCGAACGCCAGCCCCGCACCTGGCAGGTCGCGACGCCACGATGTCCGCACCGGCACCGACCAGTGGTAGAGGGTGGTGAGGAAGGCGATGCCCAAGAAGACGACGACGGGCCAGTACGCCGCGTTGAGCAGGTCCGCCCGCTCCGGCACGAACCTGTCGACGATGCGGGGACCGGCGACAACGAGTGGCAGCACGACGACGCCGACGACGAGCCCGATGACGTACAGCCCGAAAGCCAGCAATCGGGTACGCACGATGCCGCGGCGACCACCCAGGCCGTACATGATCGTGATCGTGTCGACGAAGACGTTGAGTGCACGCGACCCCGACCACAGCGCCAGCACGAAGCCGACGGAGATGACGTCGAACCGCCCACCGGCGAGCACCCGGTCCATCGTCGGTGCGACGATCCGGTTCACTGACCCGTCGGTCAGCACCTGGCCGGACAGCTCGATGATCTCCTGCTTGAGGTAGGTGATCTGGGTGGGATCGACGCGCTTCACGATGTAGGTGATGCTGCCCGCCAGTCCGAAGACGAGCGGGGGAAGGGACAAGATGGCGAAGAAGGCCGCCTCGGCAGCCAGGCCGGTCACCCGGTTGCGAAAGCAGGAGCCGACGGTCGAGGCGAGCAGCCGCCAGCTGGTGGCTCTCACCGACGCCAGCGACAGGTGCCCCGGCACCTCACCAGTCGCTGACTCGGACGCCATGCCGTCTACCGTAACGACATTGATCGTCCAGACCCCATTGACGCGCGACGCGTCATTGCGCCGTCTACGCTGTGCGGCATGACCTCCGACAACGCCGCTGCGACGGCCTCGGCCGCATACCGCTCCGCCCTCGAGGTGATCGAGTCCGTCGAGCCTCGCATCGCCGCCGCCACCCGCGCCGAGCTGGCAGACCAGCGCGCCTCGCTGAAGCTGATCGCGAGCGAGAACTACGCGTCTCCCGCGGTGCTGCTGACGATGAGCAGCTTCCTCAGCGACAAGTACGCCGAAGGCACGATCGGGCACCGCTTCTACGCAGGCTGCCAGAACGTCGACACCGTCGAGGCGGTGGCAGCGGAGCACGCCCGGGAGCTCTTCGACGCCCCCTACGCCTATGTGCAGCCGCACTCGGGGATCGACGCCAACCTGGTGGCGTTCTGGGCCATCCTCGCCACCCGCATCGAGGCCCCGACCCTCGCCGCGACGGGCGCGAAGGGCGTCAACGACCTGTCCGAGGACGACTGGGAGCAGCTGCGCGCCAGGTTCGGCCAGCAGCGCCTGCTCGGGATGTCGCTCGACGCCGGGGGCCACCTCACCCACGGGTTCCGCCCCAACATCTCCGGCAAGATGTTCCACCAGCGCAGCTACGGCACCGACCCCGAGACGGGCCTCCTCGACTACGGCCGGGTGGCCGCCGCCGCCCGGGAGTTCAAACCGCTGATCCTCATCGCCGGCTACTCGGCATACCCGCGCCGAGTCGACTTCGCCACCATGCGCGAGATCGCCGACGAGGTCGGGGCCACCCTGATGGTCGACATGGCGCACTTCGCCGGACTCGTCGCCGGCAAGGTGTTCACCGGTGACGAGGACCCGGTGCCTCATGCCCATGTCGTCACGACAACGACGCACAAGTCGCTGCGCGGGCCACGCGGCGGGCTCGTGCTCGCGACCGAGGAGTACTCCGAGGCCGTCGACAAGGGCTGCCCCATGGTCCTCGGCGGCCCGCTGTCGCACGTGATGGCAGCGAAGGCGGTCGCCCTAGCCGAGGCTCGGCGGCCGGAGTTCCAGACGTACGCCGCAGACGTCGCGTCCAACGCGCAGTCGCTGGCAGAGGGTTTCCTCAAGCGTGACGCGAGGCTCGTCACGGGTGGCACCGACAACCACCTTGTGCTGCTCGACGTGTCCGGGTTCGGCCTGACGGGGAGGCAGGCCGAGTCGGCGCTCCTCGACGCCGGTGTCGTCACCAACCGCAACTCCATCCCACGAGACCCGCACGGCGCCTGGTACACCAGTGGGATCCGGCTGGGAACACCGGCGCTCACGACCCGCGGTTTCGGCCACGACGAGTTCGACACGGTGGCCGAGCTCATCGTCGATGTCTTGTCGGACACCAAGGCTGACACCGCCAAGAGCGGCTCGCCCTCGAAGGTCAAAGCGACGACAGCTGCCGGCGTCGGCGAACGGGTCCGCTCAGCCGCTGCCGAGCTCCTCGACGCACACCCGCTCTACCCAGGTCTCGAGCTCTCCTGACGACGGGCGTTTGCCATGTGAACTATGCAAATGGCCTGTGAACAGCGCAAACCCGCCGTGCAAGGAGGCAGCTTGCCGTGCAGACCTCGACCTCCCGCGATGCCGGCTCCATCCTGTGCGGCGGCAGCTGCCGATTGGCGCGCCGGCACCCGCCGGTGGGCCAACCACCGGCACCCGTCGTCCATATTGAGAGACGCGGTCTTGAAATATGGGATTCGCGTTTGCAGACCTCGCCGGCTCGGCTGGATGATCTCCCCATGACGTCGACAGCTCGCCTCACCGTCCATCTCGTGGTACGACGCCATGTGGACCTCGCGATGACGCGTAGCGCGATGTGTGTGCCGGCGTAGCCGCGCCCCAGACTCCTCGCCAGGAAGCGTCCTCCCCGCCTCCCTCCATCGGCTGCTGGCCAGGCACACGACGTGTGATACCTGGCACGAAGCCGCAGCGGCCGATGTGCAGGCACCAACACGACAGAGATGCGGAATCCACCTCATGACCGCTCCCACGCTCATCGTCCTCGCTCACGGCAGTGCCGACCCCAGGTCCGCAGGGGCCGTGCGCGAGATCGTCGCCACCACCAAGAGGCTGCGCCCTGGGCTGCGCATCGAGTTGGCCTTCCTCGACCAGGTCCGCCCTGACCTCGACACGGTCGTCGGCCGCCTGGTCGCCAAGGGTCGCAGCG
>JACDHG010000231.1 GCA_013821195.1 Propionibacteriales bacterium | reverse complement strand
GGACAAGACCACCCGGCTGCTCGGCTTCCGACCGAAGTACTCGGCACTGGATGCAGCCGCTGAGGCTGTCAACGCGCTGCTCGACGAGAGGCGGCTCGTCGCCCGGACGGTCTGACCGCTCCGGTTCCGCTTGCTCGGCGCAAGATTTGGGGTTGTCTCGACAACCCCGGCAGGGGGACCAGGAGTCGTTTAGGTGATCAGGGTCTCCAACAGCTCCTGGGTCTCGCGATCCGTCGAGTAGACAAGCGTCCCGCGCATCCCTCTCGTGAGGAGGACCTTGTACGTGTTGCGTACGGCTCGGTCGAACTCTTCCGCCGTCCCTCGCTTCACCTGCGAGTCGTGGCTGCGGTCCGGCCGGGCGACCCAGCGGCCGTCCCGCCAGACGAGGTCCGGGCCCATGATGACGCCCGAGTAGTCGTACTCGAACCCTTGCGCCGTGTAGACGCACCCGACCTGCTCGAAGCCCGCCGGATCGCTGGACCAGTACGGCGTACCGGGTGCTCCCGCCTGTGATGAGGCTGACTTGTTGTTCCACGGCTTGTGCCAGCCGCCGATGGTTACGTCGGCGACGAGACCGCCGCCCTTGACGGGGTCACTCCACCGCCAGCAGTACCCGGCGGCGATCCGGGCGCCGTACCCCTCGCCGAGGAGGCCACGGAGCCGGTCCTCCATCACGCTGGGCCCCGCAGCGGTGGTGAGCCAGAAGTTCTCGTCGCCCTCCCACGCGACCGGACCGCCGGGGGCGAGTCCCAGCAGTCGCAGCACCCAGAGCTCGTAGGCCCTGCTCCCGCCGCACCTGAACTGGGCGTCGAGGTCCACCCTGCGACAGCCGAGTCCAAGTCGAGCGGCCGCGGCTTCGATGTCAGCGATCGTCCCGATCTCGCCCGGTCTCACCACCTGATGCTCGTCCAGCAGGAACACCGGGACCCGGGCGGCATTCATCAGCTCTTCGACCTGAGGCTGCCCAGTTCTCAGTGTTGCCCTCGTGTACCGGTTGGCCGAGGTCTCGCGGATTCGATGGGCCTCGTCGCACAGGAGCACGTCGAGCCCGTTCCGCTCGGCATCGACGAACTGGTTGAAGTACTTGAACATGCTTTTGACGCGCGGCGCCCGGGCGCCGGCGACGCGTCTGAGGGTCTGAGTGAAGGCGCTCGAACCGGTTGCGTGAAGAATCGTGCGACCCTGGCGGGAGAGCTCACCCAGAAGCGACAGGGCGATGACGCTCTTGCCCGAGCCCGGACCGCCGCTGACGACGATCACCTCCTTGGCGTTGGCCCGCCAGGATCGGTCGAGCGCCCGCAAGACCAGCGAGTATGCCGTCTGCTGCTCGTCGAGCAGCACGAACTGCTTCCTGTCCTGGACCTCGCGCGCCGCCAGGGCCAACAGCTGCTTGCTCGGCCGGATCGCGGAGCTCAGCAGGTCGTCGGCTGCGGCGGCTCCAGGTGACGGTGCAAACCGCGAGCGCAGATAGTCGAGGAACCGTCCACGTCGCTGCCCAGTGAAGAGCTGCCCGTGGTCGGATGCCGGTAGCTCCCAGAGGCTGTCCACGTCGAGGTCGGTGGCGTTGTGGAGGTACGCCACCCCGGCCAACCTGTCAGGATGCTCGGCGAGCGATGCGACGAAGTCGGTGACGTGCGTGCAGTAGCGGCGC
Organism: Propionibacteriales bacterium; assembly: GCA_013821195.1. Classification (GTDB taxonomy): domain Bacteria; phylum Actinomycetota; class Actinomycetes; order Propionibacteriales; family Nocardioidaceae; genus JACDHG01. The sequence goes on along the minus strand of JACDHG010000231.1, from coordinate 2,555 downwards.
ACCTGCTCCACGGGGTGCAGCCGTTCGCCGTACCCATCCAGTTGGCAGACATCGTCGGTCCCGTCCAGCAGGTTGGCACGGGTCCACTGCTTGAGCTCCACCACGACGTACGACGGCGTGCCATGTTTGGGGTGCACGCCGGCCAGCACGACATCGGCTCGCTTGCTCGTCAGCGGCAGCTGGTACTCGACGAGGGCCTCGACATCGCCGAGCCCCGCCTCCATGAGGTCGGCGGACAAGACGTCGAGACTTCGCTCCCAGGAACGACTCTCACTCGGCGGCGCAGCTCGACCGAGCCGGTGCCGGTACTGCTCAGACAGGACCGGCACGAGAGTTCCACCCTCGATCTGCGAGCGCAGGCGCGCAACAGACGCGCGATACAGCGGCACGACAACCCCAGGAAGGCATGACTGGCTTCCCGTGACGGGTGGAGGCTTGTCTCAGCAGACGCGCCTGTCGGGCCGCAACGGACTCACGGGCCGATCGTAGCCACTTTCTGGGGCCGCGAGCCAGATTGGCGTCATCCGACACCCTGAGCTCCCCGTGCTCGATCGACGAGCCAGCGTAGTCGACTCCTAGTGCTTCCAAATCAACCGGTCGGCTGATAGAACGGCCCGGTGCGCCAAGCCGAGTTCAGCCGCCTGGTTCGTCGCTCGGCCATGTCGTGGCTTGATCAACGCCGGGTCGACCTCGTCACGCAGACGTTCCTCGCGTCGTTCGAGTACGACGGTCACAGCCTCCCGCTCATGGACCGGCAGCGCGGCATCCGCAAACCTGCCGGCATGGAGGCTGCCCTGTCCATCCGGACCGTCTTCACCGAGCCGGGCGGGACCCCGCCGTACGCCGACGCCGCGGGCCCAGATGGCCTGATCCGCTACAAGTACCGGGGCAACGACCCGCTTCACCCCGAGAACAAGGCGCTGCGCCGCGCGTATCTGGACGGCCTGCCTCTCATCTGGTTCGTCGGCATCGCCCCCGCCCAGTACAAGCCGGTGTACCCGGTCTGGATCGTCGGTGACGAACCTGAGCAGTTGCAGTTCGCCATCGCGCTGGATCAGGGACAACGCCTCATCAAGCCCGGCGAAGACATAGGGGCGGACACCAAGCGCTACATGGAGCGGCTCAACCAGGTCCGGCTGCACCAGCCGATGTTCCGGGCGCGCGTGTTGGCGGCCTACGACTCGCATTGCGCCCTCTGTCGACTGGGGCACGTCGAGCTTCTCGATGCGGCCCACATCATCCCGGACGGACGACCCCACGGGGATCCCGTCGTCCCCAACGGCCTGGCGATGTGCAAGATCCACCATGCGGCATACGACCGAAACATCCTCGGTGTGCGTCCCGACCTCGTCGTCGATGTCCGGCAGGACATCCTCGACGAGATCGACGGACCGATGCTCCGGCATGGGCTGCAGGAGATGAAGGGTCTGAGGATCACTGTCCCCTCCAGCCGCCGAAGCCGACCGGACAGGATGCGTCTGGAGGAACGCTACGAGGAGTTCCGAAGGTAGTCATGGACCCACCCAGTTGGTCGATGGGCACCACCCACACCCTCCCGTCCGCGGCTTCGGCGATCAGGTCCGCCTCCCAGCTCACCCGCTCGCTCGCGATAGTGGAAGACACGGCAGTCTGAGGCTCGCGCCCGGAAGGCGTCGTCGGCACCGTTGGTACGTCGTGCGATCGTCGCCAGCGGAGTTGGCTGAGCGGAGACCTGCGCATAGGCGGCCAAGAATCGGCGCAACCGCTATAGGTCGCCACCCCGCCGCGCAGGGCTTGCGGATGAATTCGCGCAAACGCCCCGCCCGCGAGCGCAGGATGTTAGTCTCCGGGCACGGCCCGCTACTTGAGGTAACCAGTCAGTTACAGAGTGGAGGCGTTCGTGCCATCGTCGTGTCCACCTTGGAGGACCTCATGCTCGGTCGAAACCTGCGTCGCACCCTCGTCCTGCTCGCCGCAACGGCACTGGCCGCCGGCACCGTCGGCACCGCCCCAGTCGCCGCTGAGGCGGACGAACCCGGACCCTCCTGGCCGTACACGAAGATCCTCAACGGCCAGTACACGTTGATCCCTTTGAAGGACGCCGCCATGATCACGACGACTGAGCACGGGTACCTGTACCGCGCCGGTCAGCAGGACAGCCACCTCGTGATCACCCAGGTCGACGGCGGCCTGCTCTTCCAGGACAGCGGGACGAAAGAGTGGAAGTCCCTTCCAGACGCATGCCGGCCCCAGCAGGTGCAGGTCGGCGTCGCCGCGGTCTGCAACGTGTCCAGCGACATCTCACTGAGCAACCCGATGCTCCTGGAGGTCTGGCCACGGCTCGGTGACGACTTCGTCGACGGGTCGACGCTGGCCGCGCCATTCCAGATGGCGGCGCTGGTCGATGCCGGCCGCGACGTCGTCTACCTGGGCGCCGGCAACGACTTCGTCAACGGCGCCTTCGATCGCGATGTGGTTCGGGGCGGCGCCGGTAACGACTGGATCCGGACCGGCGACGGCGACGACGACATCCGAGGCGGCCCGGGCAACGACAGGCTCATCGCCAGCGACGGCAG
>JACDHG010000075.1 GCA_013821195.1 Propionibacteriales bacterium | reverse complement strand
GGGTGCGTGCGCACCCACTCATCCCTGGCCGCGTCCCGGTCGGCGGTTTCCTGTACGACGTAGACACCGGCCGGCTCGAGCAGCTCGTCTGACTCCGTCCAGCCCGGTCAGCCGGCGTCCAGCAGCAGCGGGACGAGCATCTCGTCGGCGGTGAGGGAACCGTGCAGACCGATCAGCTCGGCCTCGTGCGGGAAGCGGCTCGTCGACACGACGGCGACGTCAGACCTGCTCGCGACGATCACGTCGCCGAGCCGGGGACGCACCGCCGAGTCGACCGAGCCGAACCAGCCCTCCCCCACCGCCTCGTCCCGGGTCACCACCCACGCTGCGGCGCCGAGCCGTTCACGCCAGCGTGCGGCGACGTCGTCGACCGCGCCACCCTCGCAGTACAGGTGTCTGAAGCGCGCCTCGCCGCCGAACACGATGACGCCGTCGAGCAGCTCGGGCTCGTCGTCGACGTCGAGGCGGTCCTCGTCGGCCACGTCGACCATGCCGTGATCCGCTGTCACGACCAACGCGCACTCGTCCGGCAGCGACTCCCGCAACCTGGCCGCGAACGAGTCGGCCATCGCCAGCTGGTGGCTCCACGCCCACGAGGCAGACCCACGACGGTGCCCGGTCGCGTCGAGCTCGCCTTCGTAGACGTAGGTGAGCGACGTGGGCTCGGCTGCCGCGCCGACCGCTCCCGAGATGCGCTCACCGATCGTGTCAGCACCGACGAAGGCAGCGCCTCGCTGACTGGCCTCGGTGAGACCTGACCCCTCGAAGGAGCGCTTGCTGACCGTGGTGACGGTTACCCCGTCCTTCCTCGCGCGGGCGAACACGGTGTCGTGCGGCTGCCACTCACGTGGGTCGACGCGGCTGTCCCATCTCAGCGCGTCGAGCAGCCGGTCGGTCCCTGGGATCCGCGACGTGAACCCCACGACCCCGTGGGCACCGGGAGGCAGACCCGTGCCGAAGCTCGTGAGGCTCGTCGCGGTGGTCGACGGCACCCCGCAGGTGATGGGCTCGCAGGCCGCTGTCAGCGAGTTCAGGTAGGGAGCCTCCTCCGGGTGGTTGCGCAGCAGGTTCCATCCGAGCCCGTCGATGAGGAAGACGACGTACGCCGGAGCGGGCGGCAGGCCCAGCGGGTTGTCCCAGCCGTCGACGCCGAGCGCGGACACCGCAGACGGGAGCACATCGAGGAGTGAGCGGGAGAAGTAGTGCGGCAGCACCGCCGTGTCGCGGCTCACGGTCCAGGTCTCGCGGTCGCCGCGCTCAGAGCCCGAGCGAAGTCCAGCAGGGCATCGACCGCCTCCGCGCCCTCCGCGCTCGAGCTGATCCTGACGGCGAAGTCCTCGGCGGTCAGCACGCCGCTGTAGCCGTGGTCCGCCTCGCACTCAGGGTCAGGGCAGCCGGCGGGCTCGATGTCGACCCGCTGCACGGCGCCCCAGCCCACCGTCAACACGGCCTCCGCGACGCCGTCACCACCCGACGACGCAGGGTCGCCCGCTGGGTTGGCCACCATCCGGGTCACCGAGACGCTCCCGATGCGGGTCAGCGGGACGGCCTCCGTCGTCGTCGAGGCATACGGCGCCGGCAACAGGTCGTCGGGAGGATGCTCGTCGGTGTGCGCCACGAGCAGTCTCGAGGTGGTGAGGACGAGCACCGTCACATGACGGCGCACCTCGTCGCGGTCGAACGTCGGCTCATGGTGGATGACGAAGCTGAGCACGGACTCCCCCGCCACCGCCGACTCCACGGCCTCGGCGACCACGGTCGGGTAGTACCCCACCCGGTCGATCGCGGCCCTCAGGTCGCCGGCCCGGTCCTTGACCGTCACGTCACGCATAGCCTCATCCTCGCACGAGGACTACCTGCCCGCGCAGCCCTCCAGAACCGCTCAGGTGGGGAATCGTCGCGTCAGCGAGTCACCGCGGACGTCGACGAGCGGCAGCACCCTGCCGGTTGCCCGGAGCACTCTGCACCCCTCTGCTCCCGCCAGCACCAGCCCCAGGTCGAGGCGCTGGATGTCAGCCAGGTCGTCCTTCAGCTGCCCCAGCCGCGAGATGATCTCCTCGATGCCTGCCACGTCGACGGGCTCGGACCCGCGGTAGCCGAAGAACAGGGGGGCGGCCCGCACGTCGCGCACCAGGTCGGCGGCGTCGGAGTCGGTCAGCGGGGGGATGCGATAGGACACGTCCCCGAGAAGCTCCGACGGCGTACCCGCCATGCCGAACGACACCATCGGGCCGAACAACGCGTCCTCGACGCCGCCGATCGACACGGGGATGCCAGGAGGTGCCATCGGCTGCACCACGAAGTCCGCGTGCGCCGCGTCGTCGATCAGCTCGTTCAGGCCGCGCCAGGCCGACCTCATCGCCGCCCCGTCGTCGATCGCGCGCCACACGTGGGAGAGGTCGGCACGCTGACGCAGCCGAGCCGCAGTCGCCTTGAGGACGACGTCCCAACCGAACCGCTCACCGGCGGCGACCGCCTCGACGACCGACCCCACTCGCGCCGACGGCTCGAGGGTGATGCCGTAGCACCGCAGCAGTCGCCGCAGCTCGTCGTCGTCGAGATCGGTGCCGTCAGGACCGTCCGCCCCGATGCGGGACACCAGCTGCCGCGCACCCGGGCGGTCGATGTCGTCGAAGACCGGGATGGAGCCCTGCGGTCGGTGAACCCACTGCCCGTACGTCACCACCCGGGCCAGCGCTCGCACGGCCGGCTCCGGGGCGGCGTACGACGGCACCGAGCCCCGGCCGGCGGTCCCCGCAAGGTCGGGCACCCGGAGCAGCTCGGGAACTCCCTCGCTGCCGAGGAACGACGAGACCAGCGGCTTGTCCGACTGCTCCCCCACCGCCGCCAGCACGTCGGCGACCTGAGCGCTCGACGAGTCGAGCACGGGGATGAAGACCGCGACGACGGCGTCGACCCTCGGGTTGTCGATGGCAGCGTCGAGGGCCCGCTCGAAGTCCTCGGGGGTCGCGTCCGCCCCAAGGGTCGCTGACACCTCGACGATGAGCCCGGCAGCCGCGGCCGAGTCGGCGGCAAGCAGTCCGAGCGCATCCGAGTTGCCCACCACGGCGACTCGCGGCCCCATGGGCAGCGGCTGGTGCGCGAGGAGCTGAGCGACATCGAACATCTCGTCGAGGGAGCCGACCTGGATCACCCCAGCCTGCCGGAACATGGCGTCGACCGCCCCCCGGGGAGCCACCGTCGGGCGAATCGTGTGGCCGATCGGCACGCCCTGCGTCGTACGTCCGGACTTGACCGCGACCACCGGTTTGGTCCGGCCGACGCGACGGGCGATCCGGAAGAACTTGCGCGGGTTGCCGATCGACTCGAGGTAGAGGAGCACGACCTCGGTGGCGTCGTCCTCCTCCCAGTACTGCAGGAGGTCGTTGCCGGAGACGTCCGCCCTGTTGCCCGCCGAGACGAATGTCGAGAGACCGAGCCCTCGGCGCGCCACCGTCTCGAGGATCGCGATACCCAGCGCGCCTGACTGGCTGAAGAAACCGACCCGTCCGCGAGGTGGCATCACCGAGGAGAGGGAGGCGTTCAGCGAGATGTCAGCTGCCGTGTTGATCACGCCGAGGCAGTTCGGGCCGACCAGCCGCAGGCCGTGGGAGCGTGCCAGCCCGACGAGCCGTTGCTGCCGCTTGCGTCCCTCCTCACCGGTCTCGGCGAAGCCGCTCGATACGACGACCAGGCCGTGCACGCGCTTGGCGGCGCACTGCAGCACCACCTCCTCCACCCCATCTGCCGGGACCGCGACGATGGCGAGGTCGACGCTGCCCGGGATCTCCTGCACGCTCTTGTACGCCGGCATGCCCGCCACGGCATCCGCGGCCGGGTTCACGACATACACCCGACCGGTGTACTCGCCGAGCACGAGGTTGCGCACAAGCGCGCTCCCGATGGTGTCTTGACGCCTGCTCGCACCGATGATGGCGACACTGCCCGCCTCGAGGAACCGCGCCATGGAGTGCGCCTCCGCGCGATGCTCACGCGAACGCATCACGCGGACCGACGTCTCGGTGGCAGCGATCGGGAACACGAGCCGCAGCACGCCGTCCTCCCAGGCGTTGTCGATGTGGTAGCCGGCGTCGCGGAAGGTCTTGATCATCCGCACGTTGTCCGGCAGCACCTCGGCGACGAACTGGTCGATGTCACGCTCACGGCCGGCCTGGGCAAGGTGCTCCAGCAACAGCTGTGCGATGCCTCGGCCCTGGTGGTCGTCCTCGACGAGGAAGGCGACCTCGGCCTCGTTGTTCTCGAGCCGGTCGTAGCGGCCGACGGCGATCACCTGCTGACCCACCGTGACGACGAAGGCGACCCGGTCGACGTGGTCGACATGGGTGAACCGATGCACGTCACCGTCGGACAGCGTCGGGTACGGCGCGAAGAAACGCAGGTACTTCGACTCGGACGACACCCGGCTGTAGAAGTCGACGAGCAGCTGCGCGTCATCCGGTTGAATGGGCCGGAGCCGCGCCGGTCCCCCGTCGAGCAGCAGCACGTCCGCCTCCCAGCGGGCGGGGTAGCTGAACTGCTCCTCGCTGGTCGCCACATCGAGAATCTATCCTCTCCGTCGCGGCGTGGTGAGGATGACAGCATGGCGAACACCGGACGGGACGACGAAGGAGCGCTGAATGGCGAACGGCAGCACCGGCGAGGCGACGGCGACCTTCCGAGCAGCGCGCGACTTCCTTCAGGCGCACCGGGAGGACTACGTGGGGGCCCGCCAGGGTTTTCGCTGGCCCCAGCTCGGGACCTTCAACTACGCAACGGACTGGGTCGACGTCCTGGCTGCCGAGCACGGGGGGGCCCGAGCCTTGTGGATCATCGAGGAGGATGGCAGCGAGACCGCACTCTCGTTCGCCGAGGTGACCGCCCTCTCGCAGCGGTTCGCGGGCTCCCTGCGGGATGCAGGCATCGGACCCGGCGACCCGGTGCTGCTCCTGCTCGGCAACTGCGCCCCGCTCTGGGTGGCGATGCTGGGCTGCATCCGGTTGGGGGCCGTGTTGATCCCTGCCACCACGCAGCTGTCGGCGTCCGACCTCACCGACCGGATCTCCCGCGGAGGGGCGCGGGCCGTCGTGGCCGGCGCCACCGACACCGCCAACTTCGGGCCCGAGACCGAGTCACTGGTCCGGGTGAGTGTGGGGTCCGCCGACGGGTGGCTGTCGTACGACGACGCGGTGGACGACACTGTCGAGCCCCACGTGGGTGGCGGCACAGCGGCCGACGACCCGTTGCTGCTCTACTTCACCTCGGGTACGACGGCCGAGCCCAAGCTCGTCGAGCACACCCAGTCGTCGTACCCCATCGGCCACCTCTCCACGATGTACTGGATCGGGCTGCAGCCTGGAGACCTGCACCTCAACATCTCGTCACCCGGGTGGGCCAAGCACGCCTGGTCGTGCTTCTTCGCACCGTGGAACGCCGGGGCGACGATCGTCATCTACAACTACAAGCGGTTGGACGCGAGCGCGCTCCTGGACGTGATGGAGCGGGTGGGCGTGACGACGTTCTGCGCGCCACCGACGGTGTGGCGGATGCTCACGCAGGCCGACCCAGGCAGCCGCCGGCTGTCGCTTCGCGAGTGCGTGGCAGCCGGTGAACCACTCAACCCCGAGGTGATCGAGCAGATCCAGCGGGCCTGGGACTTGACGGTCCGAGACGGCTTCGGGCAGACCGAGACCACTGCCCAGATCGGGAACCCGCCGGGCCAGCGGCTCAAGCCGGGGTCGATGGGACGGCCGCTTCCCGGCTACACGGTGGCGCTCGTCGAGCTGCTCAGCGGTGAGGTCGGGACCGACGGCGAGATATGCCTCGAGCTGGCGCGACGGCCGCTCGGGCTCATGACCGGCTACCGCGACGACCCCGAGCTCACAGCCGAAGCGATGCGCGGCGGTTTCTACCACACCGGTGACGTCGCCTCGCTCGACGAGGACGGCTACATCACCTACGTCGGGCGGTCGGACGACGTCTTCAAGGCGAGCGACTACCGGATCAGCCCCTTCGAGCTGGAGAGCGTGCTCCTCGAGCACCCCGCCGTCGCGGAGGCAGCCGTCGTCCCCTCTCCCGACCCGGTGCGCCTCGCGGTGCCGAAGGCGTTCGTGGCGCTGGCCTCGGGGCATGCCGCGACCGCGGAGACGGCGCGCGACATCTTGCGCTTTGCTCGCACCCACCTGGCGCCGTACCAGCGGATCCGGCGGATCGAGTTCAGCGACCTCCCGAAGACCATCTCGGGCAAGATCCGTCGAGTCGACCTCCGGGCCGGGGAGGCAGCGAGTGTCGAGTCAGGCGAGCGGGGTGAGGCTGCCTTCAGCGAGGACGACTTCCCCGACCTCACGTCCTGAAGCCTCCGCAACGACCCCCGGCTCTCGGCGCGGGTTTGCGATGTAAACAGTCCGGCTGGTCTGTTTGCAACGCAAATCTGCGATGCACGGCGCGGTCTTGCGGTGTCCACCTCGGCCGACGCCTGCGGGGACTCGCCTGCCGAAAGTCTTGACTGCGCTTGTCGGATCGTGGAAGTTGGGAAGGCTGTCGGCGCTACGAGCCGAAGGGAGAAGCCATGGCCAAGCCGAGGTCGCACCCGCTCCGAGGATTTCTCGACATGATGAGCGAGATGGAGCGGATCCGAAACGTCGGACGCAGAGGCTCCGAAGGCGGTCAGGAGTCGACAGCCCGGACGCATGCGACGGCGTGGGTTCCCACGACCGACATCGTCGCCCGAGGGCAGGACCTGGTGATATCCGCCGAGCTTGCCGGCGTCCCACCTCGCGACATCGACATCAGTGTGTCGGAGGGGGTGCTCACCATCTCCGGCGAGCGGCAGGGCTACCCCGATGATGCGGACGACACTCACTACGTGCGCGAGCGGTACTTCGGGGCCTTTCGACGCAGCATGGTCCTGCCCGACGGTGTGGACGAGCGCAAGGTGAGCGCCAACTTCGACAGCGGCGTCGTCACGATCACCGTGCGCGACGCCGTCGACGCGTCGGTCCCGACGCCGCACCGCATCCCGCTGACCGAGAGTGAGCCACAGTGACGACCAGCCGACGCGAGGAGAGCCCACCCGTCGCCGAGACCCAGCCGGCGCTGAGGCAGTTCGGAGTGATCTTCTACGTCACGGTCGGTATCTCGGCGGCCTTCGTCTTGGCCGGCGTGCTGTTCACCGGCTCCTTCAGCAGCGCGCTCGCTGCCACCGTCGGCTGGATCACCGATAGTCTCGGGTGGTTCTACCTGCTCGTCACCACATTCTTCCTGGTCTTCGTCGTGTATCTGGCCTCCAGCAAGTACGGCAGGATCCGGCTCGGTGGCCCTGACGAGAAGCCTGAGTTCGGCCGGTTCGCCTGGTTCGCCATGCTCTTCCAGGCTGGGATGGGGATCGGCCTGTTGTTCTGGGGCGTGGCCCAGCCGCTGCTGCACTACCAAGCCCCACCGTTCAACCTCGCCGAGCCGGGCACACCCGACGCCGCGGCCCTCGGGCTGCAGTTCTCGTTCTTCCACTGGACCCTGCACCCGTGGGCGATCTATGCGGTCGTCGGGCTCGCGGTGGCGTACTTCAGCTTCGTCCGTGGCACGGCCAGCCTGCGCATCAGCTCGGTGTTCCGGCCGCTGATCGGAGACCGGGTCGACGGGCCCATCGGCAAGGCGATCGACGTCATCTCGATCATCGCGACACTGTTCGGAGTCGCGGTGTCCCTCGGCCTGGGAACGTTGCAGATCAACGCCGGGCTCGGAGAGGTGTTCGGCGTCCCCATCGGCGTGCCGGTCCAGATGGCCATCATCGCCATCACCGCGGTGGGGTACATGCTGTCGGCATCGACGCCGATCGAGAAGGGCGTCAACTTCCTCAGCCAGGCCAGCATCGTGCTCGCCGTCGTGCTGCTCGCCTACATCGTCGTCATCGGCTCGGCCATTCTGCAACTCAACGCTCTCACCCAGGGGATCGGCGACTACATCACCGGCCTCGTGCCCATGAGCCTGCAGACGAACGCCTTCGCGCCCACGCCTTGGCTCGGCGACTGGACGATCTTCTTCTGGGCCACCTGGATCGCCTGGGCGCCGTACGTCGGAGCGTTCATCGCCAGGATCTCGCGCGGCCGGACCATCCGAGAGTTCCTGGTCGGCGTGCTCATCGCGCCGAGCCTGTTCACGATGCTGTGGTTCGCGGTGTTCGGCGCGACCGCCATCGACCTCGACAACCGCACCGACGGCAAGATCAGCAAAGCCGCGGCAGACGACCCCGCGGTGGCGCTGTTCACGTTCCTTCGCGAGTACCCGCTGTTCCTCTTCACCGCGATCCTGGCGCTCTTCCTGATCTGGATCTTCTTCGTCGCCGGAGCCGACGCGGGGACGATCGTGCTCGGCAGCATGTCTGCCGGCGTGCTCGACCCGAAGTCGTCCATCAAGCTCATCTGGGGCGCCATCATGGGCGCGCTGGCAGCGATCTTGCTGGTGGCCGGCGGTCTGACAGCCCTTCAGAACGGCGCGATCCTGGCTGCCACACCGTTCGCCGTCATCATGGTGTTCATGTGCTGGTCGCTCTACCGCGCCCTCTCGGAGGACTACGAGGAGAGTCAGGGGGGAGCTGACAACCGTCGCCCCTCCCCCGACGCCCGCCAGCCGAAATCACCATCAGCAGCAGCGAAACGGAGCACCTCCCCGTGAGACGCCGGCGGCAGTGTTCGAAGATCGCCACGGTGGCTGCCCTGGCCGTGCTCGTCGCTGCATGCGGTAGCGAAGGAGGCGCAGGCGGCGGCAGCATCGCCGAGCGCTACGACCTCAGGGGCGAGCAGCTCGGCGAGCGAGGTGGTCGGGACACGACCCGGTTCGTCGTGGGCTCCAAGGACTTCGAGGAGCAGGAGATCCTCGGGCAGATAACCCTGCTTGCCTTGGATGCCGCCGGCGCGGAGGTCGTCGACAGCACCGGCCTCGGGGACACCGAGGCTGTGCGCGCGGCCCTGGTTGCCGGAGAGATCGACATGTACTGGGAGTACACCGGCACGGGTGCTCTCATCCACCTCGCGCAGGGCGACCCGCCGGACGACCCGCAGGCCCTCTTCCGAGACGTCGCGGATCTTGATCTCCGTCGTAACGGCGTCGAGTGGCTTCCGCCCGCCCCGGCCAACAACACCTACGCCATCGCCGTGCGTCCCGAGGTCGGTGAGCAGGGCAGTGAGGCGTACGACGAGGAGCTCGCCGGGGTCACGAGGCTGTCGGATCTCCGCCGCCTCATCCAGGAGAGCCCCGACAAGGCGACGCTGTGCGTGGGACCCGAGTTCAGCGAGAGGGCCGACGGTCTCCCGGGTCTGGCCGAGCACTACGGCTTCGAGCTCCCCGCCGCCAACGTCTTCGTGCTTCCGGATGCGACGGTCTACGGTGCCGTCGACGGGGGAACCAAGTGCAACTTCGGGTCGGTGTTCGAGACGAGTGGCTTCATCCCCGAGCTGGAGCTGCGGCTGCTGGAGGACGACGAGACCTTCTTTTCGGCATACAACCCATCGCTCACGATGAGCGCGGAGACTCTGCGGAGCTACCCAGAGCTCGAGCCGCTCTTCGAGGACATCGCGGGGCGCCTCGACACCCAGACTCTTCGTGAGCTGAGCGCCCAGGTCTTGGTCGACAAGAGGGCTCCCGAGGACGTCGCGCAGGACTGGATGGAGGATCAGGAGCTCATCGACCAGTAGCGGCGGTGGCTCGGGGCTCACGATGTGGCGCGTTCTGCGGCTGGAATCGCCTGAGGAAGCCCGCTTCTGCGCCAGATCGTGACCGTCTGGTCGGGGAGAGACCCCGCCTGCAGTGTCGGAGCCGGGACTTCCGGCGTACTCGAGGCGATTGACTGAGCGAGCCTTCGTCGCAGCGTCGGAGCGACAAGCGACAATGAGTTGCCCCTCGACCAGGAGACCTGACCCAGACCGATGGCCCGCTCTACCAAGACCCATCCGATCCCTGACGACTTCGACGAGCACATCGTCGACATCGACGTCCGCGACGAGATGCGCTCCAGCTACCTCGAGTACGCCTACTCGGTCATCTACGCCCGCGCCCTCCCCGACGCCCGCGACGGCCTCAAACCCGTGCAGCGCCGCATCCTCCACACGATGAACGACATGGGCCTGCGGCCCGACCGTGGGCACGTCAAGAGTGCCCGGGTGGTCGGCGAGGTGATGGGGCGCCTCCACCCGCACGGGGACACCGCGATCTACGACGCGCTCGTCCGGATGGTCCAGCCGTGGTCGCTGCGGCTGCCGCTCATCGACGGGCACGGCAACTTCGGGTCCCCCGACGACCCGCCGGCGGCGATGCGCTACTCCGAGTGCCGGATGTCTGCCGCCGCACTGCCGATGACCGCGGGCATCGACGAGGACACAGTCGACTTCAAGCCCAACTACGACGGCCGCGAGCTCGAGCCCGTCGTGCTGCCGGCGGCGTTCCCCAACCTCCTGGTCAACGG
>JACDHG010000074.1 GCA_013821195.1 Propionibacteriales bacterium | reverse complement strand
CGGCTGGGCGGTGCTCATGGTCGCGTCAGGGTGGTCGGGCTGGACGATGGTGCCGGTGGCCATCTGCGTCGGCGTCGCGTACGTCGCACTGCCTAACCTCCTCGCCGTGATGTCGGCAAGGTCACGTGCGGTCGACAACGACGACGGCGCGGCCCGCCCCTTTGGGCACCCCGGATGATCGATCAGGAACCGACCACGCCTCACGTCGGGACAGTGCACCTCTTGGGGGCTTCAGGATTCGTGGGCAAGCACGTGCGCCTCGCGTTGGAGGCTGAAGGACTCGTCGTCACCACGCACCGGGCCCCCCGACTGCGGCTTGGTGCACGGGACGTGCGCGAGGTCATCGCAGGCATCGATGACGCACTGGTACACGACATCCGAGCCTGGCTGCATCCCGGGGACGTCATCGTCAACGTCGCCGGGCTGATCGGCGGCGGGGATCCGGACGCATTCACCGGAGCCAACGCACTGCTGCCGGCCGCGCTCGCTCGCACCGTGGCGTCGACCGGCTCGACACGACTGGTGCACGTGTCGAGCGCTGCCGTGCAGGGAAGCAGCCGGACCTTGACGGCAGCGGGAGCGCTCTCGCCGTTCAACGGCTACTCGAGGTCCAAAGCGCTCGGTGAGCTGGCAGTCCAGAGCCTTGCGCCAGAAGCCGCGACCTGTTTGCGCCCGGCGTCGGTGCACGGGCGGGACCGCGGTGTGACCCGAGCCGTGGTTGCGCTCGCGTCCTCGGTTGCCTCCACGACCCTGGCGCCGGGAACCGCTTCCACACCACAGCATCATGTGGAGAACGTCGCTGCCGCGGTCCGGCGCCTCGTCACGATGGCAGAGAACCCGCCGCCGGTCGTGCTCCAGCCCGACGAGGGATTCACCACGTACAACTTTCTCATGCTGATGAGCGGTGGCCGTCGCCCGCACCTCGCACCGCGTCGACTGGGACCTCTGGTTTCGGGCCTGCGAGGTGCGAGCGCTCGCTACCTCCCTGTTGCGGGCAAGCAGCTGCGACGTCTGGAGCTGATGTTGCGCGGACAGGACCAGGAGATGAGCTGGCTGACCGAGCACGGCTTCACCGGTCCGCGTAGACATGAAGCGTGGATCGACATGGCGGAAGAAGTCCGAGCCGCGCGCAGGCCATACCCATGACGACCCGGCCCGCCGCCGGGATCAAGAACCCTCGTGTCCTGGCCATCGCGACGGTCGGTCAGAGTCTGCGCTTTCAGGCACCGGACGCGTGGGATCTGCTGGCCAGGCGCGGGTTCGACGTCACCTACGCGGCGGCACCGGACCAATGGTCGCCCGAACTTGCGCTGCAAGGAGCATTCGAACCGATCCGAGTCGGACGCGACGCTCGACTCTCGAGCTTGGTTTCCGGATCCCGGGACGTTCGGCGACTTGCAGCACAGCACTGGGCGCTGATCCAGGTGCAGAGCCCGATCGTCGCCGCGCTGGCACGCACGTCTCCGCGCAACTGTCCTCTGATCTACGTTGCCCATGGCTTTCACTTCCATCGAGACGGAGGACGAATACGCAACCTCCTCTACGGCGCAGTCGAGTGGGCCCTGGCCGGCCGAGGAGACGCGCTTGCCGTGGTCTGTCGAGAGGATTTCGACGCCGCTATCACGCTGGGGCTGCACCGAAGGACGCTGCTCTGGCACCTTCCAGGTGCCGGTGTCGACCTCGATCGGTTCCCTGCCACGCCTCGGAGGCCTGCTCGTCCGCTCCACCTGCTCTTCGTCGGCGAGCTGAACGAGAACAAGGCACCTCTGTTGGTCGCGGACCTCGTGCACCACCTCGGAGCGCTGGGGCATGACGTGGTGGCGACGATCGTCGGCGACGGTCCGCTGCGGGATGCAGTGTCTGCCAGGGTGAACGCTCTTCCGAAGCAGCTCCGTTGGGTGCCGCACACGTCAAGCCCCGCCCGGCTCTTCCAGGAGTGCGACATCGTCGTGGCTCCGAGCGCCCGGGAGGGTCTGCCGCGCACCGTGATCGAGGCCATCTCGACGGGGCGCCCGGTGGTGGCGCGGTCGAACCGAGGAACTCGTGAGCTTCTGACGGACCCCGTTCACGGTCGTTTGCTGTCAGCTACGGCCCCTCTTGAGCACTGGGCGGACGCGGTGCTCGACGTGGCGGGTTCGTCGGCTCGTCAAGTTGAGGCGCGACATGCTTCGGTGCAACGCTTCGGCAAGGACCCGTTCGCCTTGAGTTACGGACAGCTCATCGATCGTGTTCTCACGGGTGACGGGCGTCCTGGCGCGGTCGACCTTCTGGACCAGCGGGGTTCAAAGCCCAACGTGGGAGGTGCTTGAGCCGTGGGTGTACTGGTTGCCTCGCTTTGCTTCGTGCTGGTCGTAGTGGTCATCCTCACTCTGCTGCACCTCACGGGCCGCCGGGAGCGTGTGATGACGCCGATCCTCCTCTTCGTCGGAATCGAGGTCGCGGCGGTCTGGCTGCCACTGCTGCCGACGGAATCCAGCGTGATGGCTGAGGCTGGTCCATTCCCCGCCCTGTTGGCGGCGGTGTCGTTGCTTCTGGCCGTCGTGGCTTACGTCCTCCTGGGCGGACAAGGGGCCCCCGCGACGAACTGGCGCGCCGCCGTGTCCTCGCCCACCAGTAGTGAGCTCCGCTCGCTCCGGATCGGGCTCACCCTCCTCGTCGGAATGCTCACCGGGCTTGCCGTCTACCGGTTCGGTGGATTGCCACCCATGCTCACGGGTGGAATCTCATCCCTCCTCGACCCCGTCATGAACGCCGAGCAAGCAACCTTGATCCGCGAGACGCGCCGCTCGCTGACCAAGGGCCAGTTGATCGGCGAGGCCTACTCGGGTCAAGGGATCTTCAACGCTGCCAGCGAAGTCGGCTGGCAGATCTCGGTGGCGGGCGCAGTTCTTTACTGGTCCTGGGCGCGGACGCGCGGAAGCGCCTGGGGGCTCGCTGTGGTCGCGGTGCTTGCCTTCGCCATCCTGGGCAGCGCCGGCGCTCGAGCGCCCCTCTTGTTCTGCGGCATCGCCGCTGCAGCCGCATTGGCCCTCCGCTTTAGACCGACAACGCGTCAACTCGTCGCAGCCGGATGCGTGGCGGCGGTGCTGGCGCTCCTCATCATGCCGCTGTCCAAGGGAGCGGCTGCAGGTGTGTCGGTGACAGAGCGGGCGTCAGCCCTCGTCGAGCGGATCAGCAACGGCAACGGACGGAACAACGCTGAGATCGTGCGTCTTATCGATATCGGCAGCCTGGATATCGCTGAAGGGGAGCTCTTCGTCGAGCGCGCTGAAGCGATGATCCCCGGCATCAGCCCAACCGATCCCTTCGCTTTGCGCGTGACACGACTCGCCTATGGTTCTACAGAGCGGACGACCGGATACTCAACTCCGACGCAGTTTGGCCTGCTGTACGCCGACGGTGGGCCCTTGGTCGTACTGCTCGGCTACATGCTCTCTGGTGGGCTCCTCGCCGTGTTGTGGAGGCAAATCGCACGGTTGCGGTCGCCAGCCGGGGCGCTCGTGGCCGTGCAAGGATCCATTCTGCTGGGCTACCTGAGCGTCACGGGCATTCACGGCCTCATCGCGAATGGCGCCGTGGCGGCTCTGTTGGTGCTGGTGGCCGCCGGACCTGCGGGGTGGAGCCGACTGTCTCGGACTCTGCTCCGCCGCGCAGAGGCCACGAGCCCCGCCGCATGACGGCGCCAGGTGACTCGGCGACCTTGCCCGCGTTCTTCATCGTCGGGGTCGGTCGATCGGGGACAACGCTGGCCAGGGCCATCCTCACCGGACATCCCCATCTGGTCGTTCCCTCCGAGACGGGCTTCGTCCCTGCCCTTCTTCGCGCGGCACCCTTGTGGTGGAACGGTTCGGGAGTTCGATCGGGACTGTTCGTTCGACTGGCGTTCGCCAATGGCCGGTTGGCCCGAGCCGGTGTCGACCCGGCGCAGCTACGTCGGCGCTTGGCGAGGCGGCCCCCCGCGAGTACCGCCGAAGCCATCGGTCGCATCTACGAGCTGTTCTCCAAAGGCGACGGATCAGTACGTGTGGGTGACAAGACCCCGTCCTACGGACTACACGTGGAAAGGCTGGCGAGAGCATTCCCCCACGCCCAGTTCATCCACATGGTGCGACATCCGCTCGATGTCGTCGCGTCGCTCCGGAGGCAGCCCTGGGGGCCCAACGACCCCATGGCGGCGGCCGGAATGTGGCTGCGCGGGATGCGCGCCGTTTCGGACTCCACACTGCGAGCCGATCGATTGTTGACGGTCCGGCTCGAGGATCTGATCGCTGAACCGGATGCGATTGTCGACCGCCTCGCCCGACACCTAAGGGTGGACAGCCACGCAGACATGCTTCGCTTCAGCGAGCGAGCGCACGAGATCAGCCACCAGAACGTCCACCCCGAAAGCCACCTGGGGCTGGGTGGCAGCTTGGCCCCGACCCGCGACTGGCGGGAGGGTCTCGTGGGCGGCGAAGCGCGAGGCGTGTGGTCGCTGGTCGTCGATTCAGCAGCACCCCTCGGATACAGCGGGCCACCTGGTCCAGGGCCTCGCGTGTCTGAGGCTGCTGCGATGCGCCGGTTGCGTATGTTCGAGTTGTCGAGAAGCTGGAGACGACTGCGCACGCTCGGCCACGTGGTGGGCGGGCGCGCGTGAGATGCGGTTCCGATCCAACCGAGGTGGTTCCCCGTCGGGTGGCTCGACTCGTGGCGGCCGCGCGTCGCCACGGGTCTGCTCCGTTTGCATCGGTAGCGGGGGGTTCGGCACTGGGGCAACTTGCGCTTCTTGCATCCCTGCCCGTTGTCGCCCGGATCTTCTCGCCCGCCCAGATCGGAGTCTTCGGCGTGGTGCTCGCGGTGGGCAACGTCGCATGCATCGTCGTCACAGCCCGTCTCGAGCAGGTCCTGCCACGCTTGCGACCAGATCGCCGTTGGGCTGTTGCACGGCTCGGCGCCGTCGCTGGGGTAGCCCTGGCCATTCCAGCAGGGATTGCGTTCTCGGCGGTTCTCGGTCATACCGCGCCGATGGACCTGGTGTCGACCGCGCTGCTGGTCACGAGCCTGGTGCTTCTGAACGTCGGCACCTTCGCCTCGCTCGCCGTGCAGGACTATCGGAGCGTGGCGGCCCTACGCCTGAGCAACGGAGTCATCACGGCCATGGCCTCCGTCGTCGGCGGCCTGATCCACCAGGCGACGTGGGTCCTGGTGGTGGCGTACGCGGTGGGCAATCTCGCCGGCGCTGGCTGGTCGTTCGCCGCCGTCGCCCGCCTTCGGCGCGAGCGCGGACCAGACCGCTCTGCTGAGGTCGTCGCGGGGGAGCGTCTCGGTTGGTTCGCGCTCAACGTGGGCTCCGGGGCAGTTCTGTCGAATCTGAGCGTCGCAATGCCGCTGATCGGGGCCTCCATTCTCTTCGGTGATGATGTGGCCGGCTCCTTCTTCCTCGCCCGGCGTCTGTTGATGGGTCCCACTCAACTGATTGCGGCATCGGTCAGTGAGGTGAGCTACGCCATGGTCGCGAGGGAGGGAGCCGGTCGCATGTCGGTGTTCTTCCATGACTGGCTCAGGCGGTCCACGGTTCCTGCCGTGATGTTGCTGGCCCTTGGGCTCGTCGCAGCACCCTTGGCGCCGATCGTCGTGGGCGACGGGTATGCGGATCTGACATGGGTGATCATCCTGCTCACGACGCCGGCCGTTGCACAGATGATTGCCACTTCGTTCGCCAACCTGCTGTTGGCATTGCGACTCGAGCACATCCGGACGATGTGGAACGTCGCTCGGCTCAGCGGTCTCGTACTGATCTTCCTGTGGGCCCAGGAGACTGACGCCGGCTACGTGTCCGTGGTCGCGACATACGCAGCATGGCTGTTGATCACCTACGGCATTCTGCTCGTGCTGACGTGGCAAGGCGTTCGACGAGCGGGCGCAGCATTGTGAAGTGCGTCTACGTCTGCGGCTATGGGCGGTCGGGCTCCACCTTGGCCGGCCGAATGTTGAGTGCCCAGTCAGGGCACGTTGCGGTCGGCGAGGCCACGCATGTGGGGTCCGATTCGTTCTTGGCCACTGCCCACTGCGCATGCGGCAGGAAGTATCCGACCTGTGGCTACTGGGCAGCAGTCGACAGGTGCCTGACCGCAGCGGCTGGCCCCACAGCACTGTCACGACGTGCCCGAATTTTTCTCGAGGGCCTTCCCGGCCTGATCGTCCCCCTGACGCTGCTGCGGCGGCTTGTTCTGAGAATCTCGTTCAGCGACCGCTATCCGCAGAACTCATTTGCGGACGGAGTCCGTCTGTTGACGGCCGTCTCAGGGGGCGGCTTCGTCGACATCTCGAAGACGACGCGGTCGACCGCGAATCGTCCGAGGCTGCTAGCTGCGTCGGGAATGAACGTCGAACTGCACCTGGCGTGGCTTCCCCTTCGACGTGTGGTTCGTTCGAGGCAGGCGGCCGCGATCCGGCAGGGACGCTCTGCAAGCAGGGGGATGGCAGTGGTTTCGGTGGTGACCGGCCGCATGCTCGCACACGTGGCAGCGAGGCGGTGCGCTCAATCCTTGCGTTCTTCGCTTCCCAGGGTCGATCTGGATGAGTTCATTCGATTGGCGGCTCACGTGTCGGAAATCGACGAACAGTTGAATCACATGATCGCAGGGAATCGAAGCAGGCGGCACGGAATAGACGCCCAGGGGGAATAATGACTATGCATAATGGTGAGCAGCCAAGCGAGGTCTTCGTCTTGGGCTCGGGGCGCTCGGGTACGACGATCGTGCTACACGCGCTCGCGTGCCTCGACGGTGTGATCGCTGTGCCCCGCCTTGCCGGACGTGCGGCTTGGACGGCGCCCCTGTCGAGCCGGATGGTCAGGTACGGGGTTGGTCCGAGCGCCTGGACCCGGCCTTCCTCGGAGTCGACCGCGCTGTTCACGGAGGCGGGACTCACACAGGCATTTCAGTCGCGTGTCGGTCGCTCCATCGGCCCCGACGATGCAGGCAGCCTCGACATGGGCGTTCTGTGGCACCGACTCCAGCAGATCCGCCACCACGGCGGAGCACGCACGGCTGCGGTGAAGAACACGGCGTCCTGCGGACGGGTCCCCGTGCTGGCGGACACCTTCCCTGACGCCGCATTCGTCCACGTCGTCCGGCGTCCAACCACCGTGGTCTTGTCCATGCTGGCCACCGACTTCTGGTACGACATGACCCTGTGGTGGGACGGTCGTACGACGCAGCGGTACGCCCAGGATGAGGACCTCTCCCACGAGCGCGTGGCGGCGCGGCATTGGGCGAGGCAGGTGGCCATAGCCATGGCTGACCTTCAGCGTTGTGCTCCGTCCCGCGCGGTTCAGGTGCAGTACGAGCAGTTCGTCGACGACCCGAGGGGTCAGCTCGAACAGATGCAAGGAGTTGGCCTTTCCATGGGGACCCAGAGTGGTTTGCGGAGGAGCCTGGAGGATCTCGGGATTAAGGTCGAGAGTGCACGTCGAGACATCCCGGGTGCGGTGTTGGCCGCCGTGGAGTCGGAGTGCTCTGAAGTGGCCGAGAGGTGGGGTGTTTCTCTGTGAAAGTCGTGTACGAAGGCGCTCTGTTCCCGGGTGTAGGGGGCGGACCCCGTCACTTCACGGGGCTGTCTGACTCCCTCGTCCGGGCGGGAATCGACGTGGTCCACGTGTTGCCGTGCTCATCCGGTGTCCATGGTGAGGAGCTCGTGGACTCGCTCGTCGAGCTGCGCTGGTTCGGCGGTCGACTCGCACGACAACTCAGTTATGAGGTGAGCCGGGTCCTGCTCCTCCTACGGTGGTGGGTCACTCGCCGAAGGGTCGACGTGTGGATGTCCCGGCACTCGTTCTTTGGCGTCGGACTCATCCTTGCGCGTCTCGTTGCCCGGCAAGTGGTGCTGGAGATCAACGGTCCGATCCGAGAGGAGGTCGAGGTCAACCTCGCCTCTCGCCCTCTGGCCGTGGTCGCCGATGCACTCATGCGCATTCAGGTCCGGGCGGCGGACTGTGTCGTCACCGTGACCCCGGGCCTCGCCTCGTACGTCGAGAAGCGGGTACCGACGAGCCGCTGCGTCGTGCTTCCCAACGGTGCGAACCCGGGGCACGCCACTCGCATCCCGGATCAACGTGACCTTTCGCTGATCTTCGTGGGCGCTCTCACTCCGTGGTACGAGATGGACGTGGTGCTCCAGGCGCTGCGCGAGCTTCGTGATGACGGGCTGGCCCTGTCTTTGACCGTCGTCGGGGACGGCGTGCGGAAGGCCGAGCTCGTGCGTCAGGCCACGGCGTTGCGAGTTGCCGATCTGGTGACGTTCGCCGGCTGGGTCGAGAGCGACCACGTGCAGGACGCCATCGAGCGTTCCCAGGTAGGCCTGCTGCCGCTGCGACCCAAGCACCGCGACGTCGCTGCGGTCGGGTCCCCGCTCAAGCTCTACGAGTACCTGGCGGCTGGACTCCAAGTCGTCGGCACGGACCTGGACGGCATCGAGAACGCGCCGGCGGCTGAGGCCGTCCATACGTACACCCAGGGTCGGTCACACAGCTGCGCCGTCGCCATCAGGGCGGCGCTTGCCGCAGCGGGTAGCCCTCCACTCGAGGCCGCCGTGTGGTCCTGGGATGCGCGTGCGACCGATCTGATCGCGATCCTGATGGAGTAGTCCAGGGCGTGGGTTTACCACCGCGTGACGCCGCGCGATGATCACAGCCGGTGTACGTGGGGCAATGAGTTCAAGGCCCTCACGCGGCGGCAGTCGAGCACGGGGGTGCCTGCCTCGGCGACGACAGTGATGTCGTAGCAGTCGTGGTCGGTCAGCAGGATCACGAGCTCGGCTTTCCGCACCTCCTCGACGTCCAGATCCACCATGCGTACGCCGTCCGGGGGTGGGCCCAGCACGTGGGGGTCGGCAGCCCGGACGTCGGCGCCCATCGCGTGGAGGAGTTCGGCGACCCGAGTGGCCGGCGACTCGCGAGCGTCGCCCGTGTTCCTCTTGTAGGCGAGGCCCAGGATCAGGACACGGGTCCCGTTCACGGCCATCCGGCGGTCGTTGAGCAAGGCAATGGCCCGACGCGCCACGTAGTCGGGCATGTGCTCGTTTACATCGTTGGCCAGTTCCACGAAACGAAACGCCTGCCCCAGCGTCCGCTCGACCTGCCAGGACAGGTAGGAGGGATCGATGGGGAGGCAATGACCACCGACTCCCGGACCCGGCGTGAAGCGCATGAACCCGAACGGCTTTGTCGACGCCGCATCGATCGCTTCCCAGATGTCGATGTCGAGCGCATGCGCGAAGACCGCGAGCTCGTTGACGAGCGCGATGTTGACGTGGCGGAAGGTGTTCTCTAGCAGCTTGGAGAGCTCGGCCTCTTTGGGAGACGACACCGGCACCGTGTGCTCGACCACCGTCTTGAAGAAGGCGTCGACGGCGGTGAGAGACGCCTGGCTGACACCGGAAACCACCTTGGGCGTTGTCACGAGGGTCCACCACTCGTTTCCCGGGTCGATACGCTCCGGGCTGTAGCCGAGGTGGAAATCGGTCCCAGCCAGCAGTCCAGTGGCCGCTTCGAGCAGAGGCGCCACGAGTCCCTGTGTCGTGCCCGGATAGGTAGTCGACTCCAGCACGACCGTCGCTCCCTGTCGCAGGTGCGATGCCAGCGCGGCGCATGCGTTCTCGACGAACGAGAGATCAGGCTGCCCGTCGCGCAGGGGGGTTGGAACCGTGATGACGGCAACGTCGAAGTCGGCTGCTTCGCGGTAGTCCGCTGTCGGTTGGTAGCGGCCCGTGCCAAGGGTCGCGACGAGCTGGTCGGAGGTGATGTCCTCGATGTAGGAGTGCCCTGCGGACAGTTGCTGGACACGACGGGCGTCGACCTCGAGGCCAACGACGTCCCACCCGACCTCGACCGCTCGCGCAGCCAAGGGAAGACCGACATAGCCCTGCCCGATGACCACGAGTCTGCCTCGTGCGGAGTCAGTTCGGTCGGGGCGCGATGCCGTCATGAGCTCCACGTGTCTGTCGGCGAACGGTGGGATTGGGGCTGATGTCGCTTGCCAGCGTGATGGGACCACCCCGTTGCCACGAGCATGGGACCACCTGGAGGTGTCGGTGAGCATCACAGGGCCTCGCTTTCGGTGTCAACGGCGACGCGCGGGCTGACCCGGTTTCGTTGTCGGTAGGAGGGTCCTTCGATGACCAGCGTGTGCGCGCCTGAGGTCAGCCGGTCGATGGCGGACTGGGCGAGCAGCGCGTCGGACATCATCGACATCCACTCCGACGGCTCCCGGTTCGAGGTCACGATCGTGGATGCCTTTCGGTGCCGCTCGACGACGAGTTCGTAGAAGTCGTTGGTCTCGGTCGGGTCGAGGCTGCGGAGTGCGAAGTCGTCGAGGATGAGCAGGTCGACGCGGGCGAGCTTGCGCATCTGGGCCTCGAGGGTGTTGTCCAACCGGGCCGCGCGCAGGCGGGTGAACAGCTTGTCCGCGCGGGAGGCGTGCACGTTCATGCGGCGACGGATGCCGATGTGTCCGAGCGCGGTGGAGAGGTGGGTCTTGCC
>JACDHG010000073.1 GCA_013821195.1 Propionibacteriales bacterium | reverse complement strand
CGACGGCGGCAGCGTCGAGCACCAGCTCGGTGAAGGCGCTGATGCCGCCGAAGGAGGCGGCGTAGCCGCTGGGGTCGACCTGGATCTCCAGCCAGCGGGAGCCCTCAGTCGCTTCGTCCTCGGCCGCCTCGAGGAGCAGACGCCGTACCCCGGCCGCTGTCTTGAGCACGGAGCGGGCGATGTCGTAGAGGCGCTGGAACCGGAACCAGCCCTTCTCGTCTGCCGCTGACAGCTGTGGCGGCCACTCATCGGTCAGTGAGTCCGGCAGAACGACGCCACCCTCGAGCGCCAGGTCCAGCACCGTGGTATGCCGCATGGAGCCGGTGAAGTGCAGGTGCAGATGCGCCTTGGGAAGGGCGGCGAGCGATCGCCGCTCGCCCGCTGAGGTCGCGACGCCACTCACCTGGGTCAGGCGAGCAGACGCTGGATGCGGCCGACGCCTTCACTGAGGTCGTCGTCACCCAAGGCGTAGGACAGACGCAGATATCCTGGCGCGCCGAATGCCTCACCTGGGACCAGTGCGACCTCCGCCTGCTCGAGGAGCAGCTCGGCAAGCTCAGCCGACGTGGAGGCGGTCCGACCGCCGATGTCTCGTCCGAGAGCCCCTTGCACAGCCGGAAACGCATAGAACGCGCCCTGCGGCCCCGGGCAGGTGAACCCGTTGACGCCGTTCAACGCAGAGACGATCGTGCGTCTGCGCCGATCGAAGGCGGCGCGCATCTGGTGGACCGCGCTCAGGTCTCCGGAGACGGCAGCGAGCGCGGCGCGCTGCGAGACGTTCGAGACGTTCGACGTGGCATGCGACTGGAGGTTCGTGGCGGCCTTGACGACGTCGGGTGGTCCGATCATCCAACCGACGCGCCACCCCGTCATGGCGTAGGTCTTGGCGACGCCGTTGACGATGACCGAGGTGTCGGCGAGCTCGGGCACCTCCTTCACGATCGAGGAGAACCGCGCGTCGTCATATGTCAGGTGCTCATAGATCTCGTCGGTGACCACCCAGATGCCGTGCTGGTGCGCCCACTGTCCGATCGCGCGCACCTGGTCGGGGGGATAGACCGCACCTGTCGGGTTCGACGGCGAGCAGAGCAACAGCGCCTTGGTCCGGCCGGTGCGGGCAGACTCGAGCTGGTCGACGGTAACGAGGTATCCCTGGGTCTCGTCGGCGAAGACGTCGACCGAGACGCCGCCCGCGAGCTTGATCGCCTCCGGGTACGTCGTCCAGTACGGCGCCGGCAGCAGCACCTCGTCGTCAGGGTCGAGCAGGGTCGCGAACGTCTGATAGACCGCCTGCTTGGCGCCGTTGGTGACGAGCACCTGCGCGGTCTCAACGGCAACGCCCGAGTCGCGCTGGGTCTTTGCTGCGATCGCCTGCTTGAGATCGGGCAGTCCCCCGGCCGGTGTGTAGCGATGGTTGCTGGGGTCCTTTGCGGCCCTCACGGCCGCCTCGACGATGTAGTCAGGGGTCGGGAAGCCGGGTTCGCCGGCGCCGAAACCGATCACCGGCCGGCCGGCGGCCTTGAGCTCCTTGGCCTTGGCGTCCACGGCGAGCGTGGCGGACTCGGTGATCCCGTCGACCCGTCGGGAGACACGACGAGGAGCCGACGAGACTCGGGCGCTGTCAGTCATGACCTCATCGTCGCATCCCGGCGGGAGTTGTCTCGGGTGGGTCCGCCGGCCGGCAGGTCGCCCGGTCGCTCGGTTCGACCCAACCACCCTGAACCCCGTACACTCGTGTTCTTGGTGGCCTTTGCACCCTCGTTTGTTGCGCCCGCAGCAGGGCTCGCGGCGTACGGCGGACGAGTCCACCGGAGGGCAGTGGCTCAATTGGCAGAGCACCGGTCTCCAAAACCGGCGGTTGGGGGTTCGAGTCCCTCCTGCCCTGCGAAGCACCACCTGACTGCGAAGAGGAAGGACACGCGGTGACAGAGACTCGCTCCACGAGCTCGTCGAGTGATCGTCAGCCCACCGACAAGGGCCGGACGAGTCTTGCCTTGTTCTTCCGCCAGGTCATCGCCGAGCTGCGCAAGGTCATCTGGCCGACTCGTGACCAGTTGGTCACTTACTTCCTCGTCGTGCTGGTCTTCGTGATGTTCATGATGGCGTTCGTGGCCTTGTTGGACTACGGGTTCAACTCGGCGATGTTCCAGATCTTCGGCTGAGGCGCCCGCCCCGCCGAAACTCGAGAAAGTTGTGAGTGACCCAGAAGTGACCGAGCAATCCGTGTCAGAAACCGACTCCGACGACGCCGTCGACTCCGAGGACCCAGGTGCCGACCAGATGGATCTCGCCGGATCTGGAGCATCTGACGACACCGCTGAGCTGATTGAGGGGGGCCGTGACGAGGTCGGAGTCGCCGACGGTGATGACGACTCGATCGACGCACCCGCACCCGACCCGCTGGAGGAGTTCCGCGAGGCACTGCGTCTCAAGCCTGGCGACTGGTATGTCGTGCACACCTACTCGGGCATGGAGAACCGCGTCAAGACTAACCTCGAGAACCGCATCACCTCCCTCAACATGGAGGAGTTCATCTACGAGGTGCACGTGCCGCAGGAGGAAGTCTCGGAGATCAAGAACGGCCAGCGCCGCATCGTGCGCCGGACCGTCCTCCCCGGCTACGTCCTGGTGCGGATGGACCTCACCGACCAGTCGTGGTCGGCCGTGCGTCATACCCCCTCGGTGACTGGCTTCGTCGGCCACAGCCACCAGCCAGTGCCGCTGAGTCTGGCCGAGGTAGAGGCGATGCTCGCTCCCGCGGTGGTCGATGACAAGCAAGCGCCACAGCTGCAGAAGCAGAAGCAGGTCGAGTTCACCGACTTCTATGCCGGCGACTCGGTCATGGTCGTCGATGGTCCGTTCGCCACGTTGCATGCCACCATCACCGAGATCAACGTCGACGCCCAGCGCGTCAAGGCGCTCGTCGAGATCTTCGGGCGCGAGACGCCCGTCGAGCTCAGCTTCACCCAGATTCAGAAGGTCTGAGGACGCGCAGGCGCGTCCTCAGGCCTGCTGAATGGCCGAAGCCAGCTTGCTGGCCGAGGCAGACCAGTTAGCAAACAAGACACCACGCCCCACAACTCAGTCACCGGATCGACCTCAAGGACCCCAATCATGCCCCCCAAGAAGAAGAAGAAGATCGCAGCTCTCGTCAAGGTGCAGCTGCAGGCTGGCGCGGCAACTCCCGCTCCCCCCGTCGGCACCGCTCTCGGTCCCCACGGTGTGAACATCATGGAGTTCTGCAAGGCCTACAACGCAGCGACCGAAGCGATGCGCGGCAACGTGATACCTGTCGAGATCACGATCTTCGAAGACAGGTCGTTCACCTTTGTCACGAAGACACCGCCCGCCGCGGAGCTCATCAAGAAGGCGGCCGGCCTCCAGAAGGGGTCGTCCGTCCCGCACAAGGACAAGGTCGGTCGGATCAACCGGGACCAGGTCCGCGAGATCGCCAGCACCAAGCTGCCCGACCTCAATGCCACCAACGTCGACGCCGCGATGAAGATCGTCGAGGGTACCGCCCGCTCGATGGGAATCACCGTCGTCGGCTGACCGTGGCCCGAGGGGCTCCAGCTGTCCGTCATCATCCTCATCCCAGCAGTACGTGGCAGGGCCGCGCTGGCCCGTCGACCACATCTGGTGCATCACGAAAGGAACCAGCTCATGCAGCGCAGCAAGGCCTACCTGGCCGCTTCGGAGAAGGTCGACAGGGACAAGCTCTACCCGCCACTCGAGGCGGTCAAGCTCACGAAGAACAGCAGCACCGGCAAGTTCGACCCGACGATTGACGTCGCCATGCGCCTCGGAGTCGACCCCCGCAAGGCTGACCAAATGGTCCGCGGCACCGTCAACCTCCCACATGGAACCGGCAAGACGGCGCGGGTCCTTGTCTTCGCCAATGGTGACAAGGCAGAGGAGGCGCGTGCCGCCGGTGCGGACATTGTCGGTGCAGACGAGCTCATCGACAAGATCAACGGTGGGTGGCTCGACTTCGACGCGGTCGTTGCGACTCCCGACATGATGGGCAAGGTCGGCAGGCTCGGTCGGGTCCTCGGCCCGCGCGGTCTCATGCCGAACCCGAAGACCGGCACGGTGACCCCCAACGTCACCAAGGCCGTCAACGACATCAAGGGCGGCAAGATCGAGTTCCGTGTCGACCGTCACTCGAACATGCACTTCATCATCGGCAAAGCGTCCTTCTCGACCGCGCAGCTCGTCGAGAACTACTCCGCTGCTCTCGATGAGGTGCTGCGGTTGAAGCCAGCCAGCTCGAAAGGGCGCTACCTGAGGAAGGTCACCATCTCCGCGACCATGGGTCCGGGTGTTCCGGTCGACCCCAACCGCACCCGCAACCTGCTGGCTGCCGTCGACGAGGAATGACCTGCAACCCTTACCCACCGCCGCGGCGGGGTGGCCTCGGCATCCGGTGGCGGGCCGCCGGCGACGTACGCTTGTCCTCTACCGACGGACGACAACCAAGGGGATCATCATCATGAGAATGAGGCGCCTAGCCGTGTCCCTGCTCGCGACCGGCCTGCTGGCCGGGGTCGCTGGCTGCAGCGACAGCTCCACCGACAACGGCACCGACAACTCCACCGACGACACGGGTGGGAGCCCGTCGGCGGACGCCCCTGTGGCCCCGGCCGTCCTGCCGCAGGAGAGCTTCGCCGAGGACGTCATTGCCGCTCAGACGGAGTCCGGCTCGGCGCACATCGAGGCAACGATCAACGTTTCTGGCTCGTCGTTCGACATGTCGGGAGACGTGACGGCGCTCGGCGAGCCCGACGCCCTGAAGATGGACGTCACCGCCTCGGCAGGCGGCGAACAGATGCGGCTCGTCCTGGTGGAGCGAGTGCTGTACGTCAAGGGTGAGCAGTTCGCACCGGAAGGCAAGGAATGGCTGAAGATCGACCTCTCCGACCCGAGCAATCCCCTGAGCCAGGTCTTCGACGCTGCAAACCCGAGCAACTTCACCGCCTATCTCCAGGGCATCACGAAGTTCGAGGACGTGGGCGTCGAGACGGTCGACGGCGTAGAGACCCGGCACTACACCGTCACCGTCGACACCGCGGAGATGCTTGAGTCCAACCCCGTCTTCAGAGGTCAGGACGCCGCAACCCTTGGCCTGCCGGCCGAGCTGACCAGCGAGGTCTACGTCGACAGCGAGAACCGGCCGGTGCAGATCGAGGCGGATCTCGGTGACACCGGCACCTTCGAGGTTCACTTCAGCGACTACGGGAAGAACGTCTCCGTCAAGGCGCCTGACCCGAGCACCGTGGGCGAGTTCAGCCTCTGACCGACTGAGTCTCCACCGCGGGGGGCGCCTCCGATTTGGTTCGGCGGCGCCCTTCGTCGTACGCTTTCACCTTCCGAAGACCGCCGGTCGTTGGTCCGTACGTCAGGACCTCCCGAAGGCCCCGCACAGCGGGCGGCCCGCGTAGGTGAGTGAAGGTCACGAGTCGGCACTGTCCGACCCCGCCTCATGCGCCTGCATGGGGCGTTTTTGTTGGAGCGGCTGCGAATTCGGTGACGGAATGCATTCTGAGAGGAGACAAATGGCGCGGTCGGACAAGGAAGCCACGGTCGCTGAGTTGACTGACGAGTTCCGTACCTCGGGTGGTGCCGTGCTGACCGAGTACCGCGGTCTCACCGTGAAACAGTTGCAGGACCTGCGGCGCGCCCTCGGTGAGAACGCCAGCTACGCCGTGGTGAAGAACACACTCACGAAGCTCGCGGCAAAGGATGCCGGTGTCGAAGGTTTCGACGACCTCTTGGTCGGGCCTACTGCCATCGCCTTCATCAAGGGCGATGCAGTGGAGGCAGCCAAGAGCCTGCGGGATTTCGCCAGGGACAACTCACCTCTGGTCATCAAGGGCGGCATCCTCGACGGCAAGCCGCTCACGGTTGCCGAGATCGCCAAGATCGCCGACCTCGAGTCGCGCGAAGCTCTGCTCGGCAAGCTCGCGGGTGCACTGCTGGCATCACTCACCAACGCTGTGAACCTGTTCAACGCTCCGCTGTCGCAGGCTGCCCATCTCATGGGGGCTCTGCAGGAGAAGGCCGAGCAGGATCCGTCGATCCTGCAAGGTGGCGCCGGCGAGCCGGTCCCTGCCTTGACTGACACCGCCGACCTCGGCGCATCCGCGTCAGATGAGGCTCCCGAGAGCCCCGCAGTCGCCGACGGAGCCTGACCAGCCACCCACCACCCGACCCCGGCCTGCGGCTGCTCCGCATGCCAGCCACCTGGAAGGAACGCCACCATGGCCAAGCTCACCACCGACGCTCTCCTCGACGCGTTCAAGGAGATGACCCTCCTTGAGCTCAGCGAGTTCGTCAAACAGTTCGAGGACACCTTCGGTGTCTCTGCCGCCGCTCCCGTTGCTCTTGCCGCCGCGCCCGCCGGTGGCGGTGCCGCCGGCGCCGAGGTCGCCGAGGAGCAGGACGAGTTCGACGTCGTACTCGAAGCGGCCGGCGACAAGAAGATCCAGGTCATCAAGGAGGTGCGCACGCTCACAAGCCTTGGTCTCAAAGAGGCAAAGGACCTCGTCGAGAGCGCTCCCAAGCCGATCCTGGAGAGGGTCGCCAAGGATGCCGCCGAGAAGGCGAAGGACGCTCTCGAAGCCGCCGGCGCCACCGTGTCGGTCAAGTAGCCCAGCAGCGGGTGCTCGGACCTCGACACGCGGAAGCGGCCATCCCGTCCGATCGTCGCTTCCGCGCGTCCGATGCGATCAGCGGCTGGCCTTGGGCAGTTCATTGCGAAGCCTGAACTCATGACAAATGGGGACTAAACCGTGAAGTCCTCGCCAGATTTCCCCAGCCACGGTGCTGTAACGCTTGACTCAGGCCCCTGCCCGCGCCATGCTCGGCGCAGTACGACGTCACCCTGGTTCGACAGCGTTCGGCCCATGGGGTAGTCTACTTCTTTGCGCTGCCTCCCACTCACCTTGAACCCGGTTCCGGGTGCCTCGTCGTGTGATCGTGGCATGCGCTACGGCATGTGTTCGCGAGCCTTCGGAAGGACCCCTCTTGGCCGCCTCGCGCAAAGCAGGTACCAGCAGTTCCACCCCGACTTCGACCAGCAGTGCTGTCGACACCGGCCGCGTGTCGTTCGCCAAGATCGCCGAACCCCTGGAGGTTCCGGATCTGCTGGCACTACAAGCGCACAGCTTCGACTGGCTCATCGGCGGTGACAGTTGGAAGACAAGGATCGATCAGGCCCGTTCGCAGGGACGCGAAGACGTCTCGCTGAAGTCCGGGCTGGAGGAGATCTTTCACGAGATCTCTCCGATCGAGGACTTCTCCGGCACGATGAGCCTCACGTTCACTGACCCCGTCTTCTACGAGCCGAAGAACACGGTGGAGGAGTGCAAGGAGCGGGACTTCACCTACTCCGCACCCCTCTACGTGACCGCTGAGTTCATGAACAACGAGACAGGCGAGATCAAGAGCCAGACCGTGTTCATGGGGGACTTCCCCTTGATGACCGACAAGGGCACGTTCATCGTCAACGGCACTGAGCGTGTCGTCGTCTCTCAGCTCGTCCGCTCTCCTGGCGTCTACTTCGAGCGGAGCATCGACAAGATCTCCGACAAGGACATCTTCACCGCGAAGATGATCCCGTCGCGAGGTGCTTGGCTGGAGTTCGAGGTCGACAAGCGTGACCTGGTCGGCGTCCGACTCGACCGCAAGCGCAAGCAGAACGTCACGGTGCTCCTCAAGGCCCTCGGTTGGACCGAGGCGCAGATCCTCGAGGAGTTCGGCGACTACGAGTCCATCCGGCTGACGCTGGAGAAGGACCACACCTCGGGTCAGGACGACGCGCTGCTCGACATCTACCGCAAGCTGCGGCCGGGCGAACCACCGACGCGGGAGGCCGCCCAGACGCTGCTGGACAACTACTACTTCAACCCCAAGCGCTACGACCTCGCCAAGGTCGGACGCTACAAGATCAACAAGAAGCTGGGCCAGGACTCTGCCTTCGACAAGCAGACGTTGACGGTCGAGGACATCGTTGCCGCGATTCGTTACATCGTCGCCCTGCACGACGGCCGCGAGCAGCTCGAGTCGCCCCGTGGACCGGTAGCCGTCGAGGCTGACGACATCGACCACTTCGGCAACCGCCGCCTGCGCACCGTCGGTGAGCTGATCCAGAACCAGCTGCGCACCGGACTTGCCCGCATGGAGCGGGTGGTTCGCGAGCGGATGACCACCCAGGACGTCGAGGCGATCACGCCGCAGACGCTGATCAACATCCGTCCGGTCGTGGCCGCGCTCAAGGAGTTCTTCGGGACGTCGCAGCTCAGCCAGTTCATGGACCAGATCAACCCGCTTGCCGGCCTCACCCATAAGCGGCGCCTTTCTGCTCTGGGACCGGGTGGTCTGTCGCGCGAGCGGGCAGGCTTCGAGGTCCGCGACGTTCACCCGTCCCACTACGGCCGGATGTGCCCGATCGAGACCCCCGAAGGTCCCAATATCGGCCTGATCGGCTCGCTATCGACATTCGGACGAGTCAACGCGTTCGGTTTCGTCGAGACGCCGTACCGCAAGGTCGCCGACGGGGTCGTCACGACTCAGATCGACTACCTCACTGCGGACGAGGAAGACCGCGTCGTCATCGCCCAGGCCAACGCACCGTTGACCGAGCAGAGCACGTTCGCAGAGGAACGGGTCCTGGTCAGGGCGCGTCGCGAGGAGGTCGACTACGTCCCGGGTAGCGCCGTTGACTACATGGACGTCTCGCCGCGCCAGATGGTGTCGGTGGCGACCGCACTGATCCCGTTCCTTGAGCATGACGACGCCAACCGCGCCCTCATGGGTTCCAACATGCAACGCCAGGCCGTCCCGCTCATCCGGGCCGAGGCTCCGCTCGTCGGCACGGGGATGGAGTATCGCGCCGCGGTCGACGCCGGTGACGTGGTCGTCGCCAAGGAGTCAGGCGTGGTGACCGAGGTCTCGGCGGACTCCATCGAGATCATGGAGGACGGCGGTCGCTACGAGACCTACCGGCTCGCCAAGTTCCGCCGCTCGAATCAGGGCACCTGTGTCAACCAGCGGCCGACCGTGTCCGAAGGGGACCGGGTCGAGACCGGATCGCCGATCGCCGACGGACCGAGCACCGACTCGGCCGAGATGGCACTCGGACGCAACCTGCTGGTCGCCTACATGCCCTGGGAGGGACACAACTACGAGGACGCGATCATCCTCAGCCAGCGGCTGGTGCAGGAGGACGTCCTCACCTCGATCCACATCGAGGAGCACGAGGTCGACGCCCGTGACACCAAGCTCGGCCCGGAGGAGATCACCCGCGACATCCCCAACGTCTCCGACGAGATGCTTGCCGACCTCGACGAGCGTGGAATCATCCGCATCGGCGCCGAGGTTGTCCCCGGCGACATCTTGGTCGGGAAGGTCACGCCCAAGGGCGAGACCGAGCTGACCCCGGAGGAGCGGTTGCTCCGGGCGATCTTCGGCGAGAAGGCTCGTGAGGTCCGCGACACCTCTCTCAAGGTCAAGCACGGTGAGAGCGGCATCGTCATCGGGGTCCGCGTCTTCGACCGTGAGGAGGACGACGAGCTGCCGCCGGGAGTCAACCAGCTGATCCGTGTGTATGTCGCGCAGAAGCGCAAGATCTCCGACGGCGACAAGCTAGCCGGGCGCCACGGCAACAAGGGCGTCATCTCGAAGATCCTGCCGGCCGAGGACATGCCGTTCCTCGAGGACGGCACTCCCGTCGACATCATCTTGAACCCCCTCGGTGTACCCGGCCGGATGAACATCGGCCAGATCCTCGAGACCCACCTCGGATGGGTCGCGAAGAATGGCTGGCTCGTCGAGGGTGATGACGACGAGTGGCAGCAGCGGCTCGCAAGCATCGGTGTGAGCGAGGGTGTTCCCAACACGAATGTCGCGACACCGGTGTTCGACGGCGCGAGGGAGGACGAGATCTCCGGCCTGCTGGCCTCGACTCGTCCCAACCGCGACGGCGAGCGGATGGTCAAGGGCGACGGCAAGGCACTGTTGTTCGACGGGCGCACCGGAGAGCCGTTCCCCGCTCCGGTCTCGGTCGGCTACACCTACATCCTCAAGCTGAACCACCTGGTCGACGACAAGATCCACGCGCGTTCGACCGGTCCGTACTCGATGATCACCCAGCAGCCGCTCGGGGGTAAGGCGCAGTTCGGTGGTCAGCGGTTCGGCGAGATGGAGGTGTGGGCCCTCGAGGCGTATGGCGCCGCCTACGCGCTGCAGGAGCTGCTCACGATCAAGTCCGACGACATCCTCGGCCGGGTGAAGGTGTACGAGGCCATCGTCAAGGGCGAGAACATCCCAGAGCCCGGTATCCCCGAGTCGTTCAAGGTCCTGGTCAAGGAGATGCAGTCGCTGTGCCTCAACGTCGAGGTGCTGTCGAGCGACGGCGTCGCCATGGACATGCGTGATACCGACGAGGACGTGTTCCGCGCCGCTGAGGAGCTCGGAATCGACTTGTCACGGCGCCCCAACGAGGGTGTGAGTTCCGTGGAGG
>JACDHG010000230.1 GCA_013821195.1 Propionibacteriales bacterium | reverse complement strand
GGCCCTTCTTGACGTGCTGTACACAAGTCCGCGTTGTGAGTTCTGGCCCGACGCGATCTCATACCGCCAGGTAGACCTGGAACATGTGGTCGGACACCGACAAGTCACCGACGCCTACCTGGCGGCGCTCGCCGCCAGCAACAACGCACTGCTCGCGACCTTCGACCAGGCACTGGCTCAGGCTGTCCCGCGGGACGTCGTGCTGATTCCTCGCTGAATCACGGTTCGCTCAGGCGTCGTGCCTGTGATCTCGCACGGCAGTCTCCATGCTATGGCCGATAAGCAACATTATGTCAACTTGCTACCTAAGCGCACTTGTCTCGAACCCGGCCGAGTGTCGCGACGAGCCGGTCCTCGAGCCGCCGATGCCGTCGTTTCCCCGCAGGATCGGTGATGACGCCCGTGCTGCTCGGCGGTGGCAGGAATCCCACGACGTCCATCACGTCCCAGTAGGCATCCGGCTCGCGGCCCGTCTGGGCGACATAGGCATTGGCGAACGAGTCTGCGACAGCATTGCCGTGCCGGAGTGCGATGTTGGTGCAGCAGTGCGCGACATCCAGCCAGGCGGGGCCCACCGAGGTCTCGACCCAGTCCACGACGCCGCTTATCGCGTCGTCCTGCCACAGCACGTTCCGTGGCGCGAAGTCGCGGTGGATGAGAACCGGCTCGAACGCGGTTGGCTCTCTGCGCAGGGTTTCGAAGGCCCCCTCCCAGACGTCGGGGTGCGCTGCCCATTCCGGCACGGTGAACTTCGCCTCAAAGGCCCACGTCTGGTACAGCCGGACCTCGATCGTGGGAACGACCGCGTGGATGGCAGCGAGCAACTCCGCCAACATGGCCAGCGACGCCGCGTCGACCCGCTCGTCGTCGGTCTCTCCCAGGATGAGGGTCATCAGATGTGCCGGGTGCCCGCACGCGTCGCCGTCGGCGTCGAGGGCGATCGACCGTGGGGCTGGGACCACGCCGTCGGCCAGCATGCGTTGGACGTCGCTCTCCCGGGTCGTGAGCGCCGCGCCGTGTGTGCGCCACGGCTCCTGAGTGATCAGACGCAACACTGTGCTCTCGCCTCGATCGTCGCGCAGGGCGAGCATCGCCCCCGTCGTTCCTCCTTCGAGCTCGCGTACATCTGCGGCGCGGACGCCGGTACGAGACTCAGCCCAGGCGAGGGCCGCACTGACGTCGACACTGTCCGAGGTCATCACAACTACATCCCAGCGGAAGGTGTGTCTCTTGGCCAGCCGTTGCGCGCTCGGTGGTCCGTCACCCTGGGACCCTCTGGACCTGCCGTGGGACGAGATGCCTGACACGCCCAGCGTGCCCGTGACCGCACGTACGACCGTCGCTCGACGTAATTCTCGAGCTGCGCCGCAACCGGATGTCCACCGTCCGCGAGGTCGTCGAGGGCTTGACCAAGGTGTCGCTCCGCGGTCATACCGAGCCCGTCTAAGGGCCAGGTTGGCCGGACAACCGCAGCTATCCGGTGCGTGAGTGCCTGCTGTGCATCCTCAACGAGGACTGGGAGCACCGGCTCTCTGCCGAGCGGGACCTTGATGCCCTGGAGGCGCGCGAGTCGTAGCGCTCAGTTCCGTTCCGCGTCATGCCGGCTCAGCCGCTGAACGTCACGTCCTTCGTCTCCGTGACTCTAGCAATGCGGCCGAGCGCCGCCTGGTACTGCCAATAGAGGTTTGTGTGGGAGATGACCTTGTCCGGCGGCGGCGCGCCGTACTCGCTCAGATCCTCCGTGGTGTGCGCGTCACCGACGAGCGTCACGTCGTAGCCACGCGTGAAGGCACCATGGATCGTGGATCGGATGCACTCATCGGTCTGGGCGCCGGTCACGACGAGGCGTCCGACTCCAGCCTTGTCCAGCACCTCCTCCAGGTCGGTGTCCTCGAAGGAGTCGCCGAACGTCTTGTGCAACAACGGTTCTGACTCCTGACGTGCCAGCTCCGGGATGTACTCCCAGGCGTCACTCCCGCTCTTCATCTGCTCGCCGGAGTGCTGGACCCAGACGATCGGGACACCGTCTTCGCGGGCCTTGTCGGCGAGCGTGCTGATGTTGGCGACGACCGCGTCGCGCTGGTGTGCATCGGCCACGACGCCCTTCTGGACGTCGATCACCATCAAAGGCGGCGTTGGGTCGATCTGACAGCGTGGTCATGACGATCTCCTGTCCTGATCGGACGGGCTCTTGCCACGTGGATCACGCTAGCCCGATCCACCGACAACCGCTGCTGTCCGGTCAACTCCCGAGATCGTGGCCCGATCCTGGCACGTTGCGATCGCGGCGACCGGGATGTTCGGTAGCGTCCAGGGTCATGAGTGCTGCTGCGTCTGGATCCCGCCCGGTCGCGACGGTGGTCGACGTCTGGCGATACCCGGTGAAGTCGATGGCCGCCGAGCCACTCGACTCCGTCGAGGTCTCCTGGCACGGCCTCCTGGGCGACCGGCGCTGGGCGTTCGTCCGCCCTGGCAGTGAGCGCAACGGCTTCCCCTGGCACACGATCCGCGAGAACCCCGCCATGTCGCTGTTTCGTCCGCGGCTGGTCGAGCCCGGGCGACCCGACCACTCGTCGGTCGAGGTGCAGACCCCAGACGGCCGCATCTTGGGGATCACCGACCCCGCGCTCGCGGATGCCCTGGGCCCTGGGGTGCGTGTCCTTCGGCTGCACACAGGCGCCTTCGACTCCATGCCGGTCTCGGTGATCACGACGGCGACGGTGGCGGCGGTGTGCGACCGCGCGGACGTCGTGTCGGAGCCGCTCCGCTTCCGGCCCAACGTGCTCGTCGACACCGGCTCGACCGAGCCGTTCACCGAGGACGCGTGGGTCGGGGCCACCCTGCAGATCGGCGACGCGACGCTCCGGGTGGACCGCCATGACGAACGGTGCGTCGTCGTCAACTGCGACCCTGGGACGGGCAAGACCAGTCCCGAGGTCTTGCGGGTCGTCGGGCGCGAGCACGGCGCGCGTGCCGGGGTCTACGGGTCGACGTCCCGGCCGGGCGAGGTCGCACCTGGCGCCCCGGTGTTGCTGCTCTGACGCTCCTGTCGAAATCACTACACTCGCGTGGTGACACGCCTCATCCATCTCAACGGACCGCCGGCGATCGGCAAGTCGACCCTCGCGCAGATGTATGCCGACGAGCACCCGGGAGTGCTCAACCTCGACATCGACCGGCTGCGCGCCCTGGTCGGCGGCTGGCGCGATCGTTTCGCGGAGACCGGACAGCTCGTCCGGCCGTTGGCCCTCGTCATGGCCGAGACCCACCTGCGAGCAGGACACGACGTCATACTGCCGCAGTACCTGGGGCGCATCAGTGAGATCGAGCGGTTCGGAAGGGTCGCCCGCGACGCCGGCGCAGCTTTCTGCGAGATCGTCCTGGTGGACACCAAGGAGCGGTCGATCCGACGGTTCAACGACCGCGGCGACGCCGCGGTGCTCCCCTGGCATCACGACGTGCAGGCGGTCGTCGAGCGCGGAGGCGGTGCCTCGCTGCTCGGCGAGATGCACGACCAACTCACCGACGTCGTCCGAGCGCGACCGTACGCCGTCGTCGTGCCCAGCCACGACGGGCAGATCCAGCAGACCTACGACGCGCTCCTTGCCAAGCTCGAACAGCGCCCCCACCAGTGCCCCGCTCCCCCGCGTGGCGTCGCCGTCGTCCTGGACGGTGAGCGAGTTCTGGTCGTCAAACGCCATCTGCGCGGCCGTGACTACGCCGTACTGCCGGGCGGCGGCATCGAAGCCGGGGAGACGGCTGAGCAGACTGCGATCCGTGAGCTGCACGAGGAGACGACGCTGCGTGCACGGGTCGACCGTCGGCTGTGGCACATCGACCACGGCGACCGCGAGGCGACGTACTTCCTGATGCGCGACGTCCACGGCGTACCCCAGCTGTCGGGCGACGAGGCGGAGGAGCACAGCCCGGACAACAGCTTCGTGCTCACCTGGGCCGTCGCGGACGACCTCGCAGGGCTCAACCTGTACCCGACCGACATCCGGGAACGCCTTGCGCAGCTCATGCACTGACGGCAACGGCTACCAGTCCCGGCTACGGTTGGCTGCGTGCCGATCGATGCGCCGTACGAGGGCCACGACTTCTACTGCGATGTGGCCCTGCCGCGGCTGGCCGAACTCGATCTGGTCCACCGGGGCGCTGGTCCGCGACTACGACGACGCCGACCAGGCGTCGTGGCTGCGATGCCGTGTGCTGGGCTTCCTCGACACGCGGCGTTCTTCGACGACGTGTTCCCCCGCAAG
>JACDHG010000072.1 GCA_013821195.1 Propionibacteriales bacterium | reverse complement strand
GCGAGGTGCCGAGATCATCGACTCGAGCATCTGGGTGGCGACGACAACCGGCTTCGCGTTGCGACGGGCGACCTCCACCACCCGTTTCTGGAGGAAGGGCACGTCCTCGAGCGGCATCTCGACCCCAAGATCGCCCCGCGCGACCATCACGCCGTCGAAAGCGTGGATGATCTCGTCGATGTGGTCGATCGCCTGTGGCTTCTCGATCTTCGCGATGACCGGGATCCATTCCTGCTCCTCGTCCATCACCCGCCGGACGGCGACCGCGTCCTCGGCGGACCGCACGAACGACAGGGCGATCATGTCGGCACGCAGGTGAAGCGCCCACCGCAGGTCGGCGATGTCCTTCGCGCTCATCGCGGGCACGCTGACTGCGACGCCGGGGAGGTTGATGCCCTTGTTGTTGCTCAGCTTCCCGCCCACCTCGACCGTGCAGGTGACGTCGGTGTCGGTGACCGCTGTCACCCGCATCCGCACCTGACCGTCATCGATGAGGATCTGGTCACCGGGGGCGACGTCTACAGGGAGTCCAAGGTACGTCGTCGAGCACATGTGCCGGGTTCCCGCGACGTCGCGGGTCGTGAGGGTGAACTCATCGCCCTTCGCCACCCGCACCGGCCCTTCGGGAAACCGGCCGAGGCGGATCTTGGGGCCCTGCAGGTCGACGAGGACTCCGACGGCGTGGCCACTCTCGTCGGAGGCCCTGCGCACCATTCGGTACATACCCTCGTGTTCGGCATGGCTCCCGTGGCTCAGGTTGAGACGGGCGACGTTCATCCCCGCGTCGACGAGCTGGCGGATCTTCTCAGGGGTGGACGTGGCAGGCCCGAGGGTGCACACGATCTTCGCTCTTGGCACGGCGACGAGCCTACTCAGACGACGAGCTGTCGGACGGTCGGCCCGATCGGGGTCGGCAGGGTGGTCGACCCGGACAGGTAGGTGTCGACCCCCGCGGCTGCGGATCTGCCCTCCGCTATCGCCCACACGATCAGGGACTGCCCGCGCCCGGCGTCGCCGGCGACGAAGACGCCCGGCTTCGAGGTCATGTAGATGTCGTCGCGCGCCACGTTGCCGCGCTCGTCGAGCTCGAGCTCGAGCTGGGCGACGACGGTGTCACACTCCGGACCAGTGAAGCCGAGGGCGAGCAGCACGAGCTGAGCGGACAGCTCCCGCTCGCTGCCGTCGACGGGCTGGAAGCGCCCGTCGACCACCTCCACCTCGGACAGCCGAAGCTGGTGCACCTGACCGGAGTCGTCGGCCACGAACCCGGTCGTCTGCACGGCGTACACCCGCTCGCCACCCTCCTCGTGCGCGGAGGAGACGCGATAGATCATCGGATACGTCGGCCACGGGTGTGCGTCGGCTCGCTCGTCAGCGGGGCGCGGCAGAATCTCCAGCTGGGTCACCGAGGCGGCGCCTTGGCGGTGGGCCGTCCCGACGCAGTCGGCTCCAGTGTCGCCGCCGCCGATGACCACCACCTGCTTACCGGCGGCGGTGATCTGGTCGTCCACTTGGATGCCCTGCGCAACCTTGTTGGCCTGCGGCAGATACTCCATGGCCTGATGGATGCCGGCGTGTTGGCGCCCGGTGACGGGGAGGTCGCGCGCGACCGTGGCGCCGGTGGCCAGAACGACCGCGTCGAAGCGCTCCTGCAGCTCGGCGCCGGTGACGTCGATGCCGACGTGGACACCGGTGCGGAACACGGTGCCCTCCTGGCGCATCTGGTCCAGCCGCCGGTCGACCTGCCGCTTCTCCATCTTGAACTCGGGGATTCCGTAGCGCATCAGCCCACCGATCTTGTCCGCGCGCTCGTAGACCGCCACCGTGTGGCCGGCGCGTGTCAGCTGCTGCGCGGCGGCCAGACCCGCCGGCCCGGAGCCGACGACGGCGACGGTCTTGCCGGTCAGCCAGTCGATCGGTTGCGGATGGATGAGTCGCTCGTCCCACGCCTTGTCGACGATGGCGACCTCGACGTTCTTGATCGTGACCGGGTCCTGGTTGATACCGAGCACGCACGATGTCTCGCACGGAGCCGGGCACAAGCGCCCGGTGAACTCCGGGAAGTTGTTCGTCGCATGCAGGCGCTCGATCGCGCCCGCCCAGTCGTCGCGGTAGACGAGGTCGTTCCACTCGGGGATCAGGTTGCCGAGGGGACACCCCTGGTGGCAGAACGGGATGCCACAGTCCATGCAGCGACCCGCCTGTCTGCCGATGATCGGCAGCAACGTGCGCCCGACGTCGTCCGGGTAGACCTCCTTCCAGTCGTGCACGCGCTCGTCAGCGGGACGTCGCATGGCGCCCTCGCTCTGCGTCGTCAGGAACCCACGAGGGTCAGCCATCGAGTGCTCCCATCATCGTGGCGGTGGTCTCGTCCTCGCTGAGGCCGTCCCGCTCGGCAGCTGCCTTCGCCTCCATGACCCGGCGGTAGTCACGCGGCATCACCTCGGTGAACCGGTGGCGTGCCGACTGCCACCCGACCACGAGCGCCTGGGCCACCGTCGAACCCGTCTCCTCCGCGTGCCGCTGCACCATCCGTCGTACGTCGGCGGCAGCCTGGTCCGTCAGCTGCCCGAGCTCGACGAGCTCGAGGTTCACGCGGCCCTCGTCGAGGTCGAGAACGTAGGCCACACCACCGCTCATGCCGGCCGCGAAGTTGCGGCCGGTGGGGCCGAGTATGACGACCTCCCCCCCGGTCATGTACTCGCAGCCGTGGTCGCCCACGCCCTCGACGACGAGGGAGGCGCCGGAGTTGCGGACGGCGAAGCGCTCGCCGACCTGCCCCCGGATGAACACCTCTCCGCTCGTGGCGCCGTAGCCGATCACGTTGCCGGCGATGATGTGGTCCGCAGCGACAAAGGTCGCGGCAAGGTCCGGTCGTACGACGATTCGCCCTCCGGACAGGCCTTTGGCGACGTAGTCGTTCGCGTCACCCTCGAGACGCAGCGTGATGCCACGCGGCAGGAAGGCGCCGAACGACTGGCCCGCCGAACCGACGAACGTCAGGTCGATCAGCTCGTCAGCAAGCCCCGTGGGGTGGGCCAGCGTGACCCGGTGACCGAGCATGGTGCCGACTGTGCGGTTGACGTTGCGGACGGCGAGCCGTGCCCGCACCGGTTCACCGGCGTTGATCGCCGGCTGGCACAGCGCGATCAGCTCGTTGTCCAGAGCCTTGGCAAGACCATGGTCCTGCGCCACGGTCTGGTGCCGTGCCGCGCCCTCGGGTAGCTGGGGCACGTACAGCACCGGAGCGAGGTCGAGACCTGACGCCTTCCAGTGGTCGACCGCTGCCCCGGTGTCGAGCGCCTCTGCGTGGCCGATGGCCTCGTCGAGACTCCGGAAGCCGAGCTCGGCGAGCAGCTCCCTGACCTCGTGGGCGATGAACTCGAAGAAGGTGACGACGAACTCGGCCTTGCCGTCGTAGCGCGCCCGCAGGACAGGGTTCTGCGTCGCGATGCCGACCGGGCAGGTGTCGAGATGACACACCCGCATCATGATGCAGCCCGACACCACCAGGGGCGCTGTCGCGAAGCCGAACTCCTCTGCTCCCAGCAGCGCCGCGACGACCACGTCACGGCCGGTCTTCAGCTGCCCGTCGCACTGCACCACGATGCGGTCGCGGAGCCCGTTGAGCAGCAGCGTCTGCTGCGTCTCCGCGAGTCCGAGCTCCCACGGCCCCCCGGCATGCTTGAGCGACGTGAGCGGCGCGGCGCCGGTGCCACCGTCGTGGCCGGAGATGAGCACGACATCGGCGTGTGCCTTCGAGACCCCGGCCGCCACCGTGCCGACCCCGATCTCCGACACCAGCTTCACATGGATGCGCGCCGCCGGGTTGGCGTTCTTGAGGTCGTGGATGAGCTGCGCCAGGTCCTCGATGGAGTAGATGTCGTGGTGCGGCGGTGGCGAGATCAGACCGACACCGGGCGTCGAGTGCCGGGTCTTCGCCACCCACGGGTAGACCTTGGCCCCAGGCAGCTGCCCGCCCTCGCCGGGCTTGGCGCCCTGCGCCATCTTGATCTGGATGTCGTCGGCGTTTGTGAGGTACTCGCTCGTGACCCCGAACCGTCCCGACGCCACCTGCTTGATGGCGCTACGACGCTCGGGGTCGTGGAGGCGGTCGGCGTCCTCGCCACCCTCACCGGTGTTGGACTTGCCGCCCAGCCGGTTCATCGCGATCGCGAGTGTCTCGTGCGCCTCCTGGCTGATCGAGCCGTAGGACATCGCCCCGGTTGAGAAGCGCCTGACGATCTCCGTGATCGGCTCGACCTCCTCGATCGGCACGGGTTGCCGACCCTCGGCGAAGCCGAAGAGTCCCCGCAGCGTCATCAGCCGCTGAGACTGGTCGTCGACAAGCTTCGTGTACTGCTTGAACACGTCGTAACGCCCGGACCGGGTCGAGTGCTGCAGCCGGAAGACGGTGTCGGGGTCGAAGAGATGGGGCTCTCCCTCGCGACGCCACTGGTACTCGCCGCCGATGCTGAGCTTGCGATGGGCCGGTGGGATGCCGGTTGCGGGATAGGCGCCACGGTGCCGCATCGACACCTCCGCGGCCAGCACGTCGAGGCCGACACCACCCAGCGTGGAGGTGGTGCCGGTGAAGTAGCGGTCGACGACGTCGCCCGCGAGCCCGACAGCCTCGAAGATCTGGGCGCCGGTGTACGACGCCACCGTCGAGACTCCCATCTTGCTCATCACCTTGAGCACCCCCTTGCCGAGCGCCTTGACGAGGTTGCGTAGCGCCTGCTCGGGCTCGATGCCGGTCAGGTAGACCCGCGACCTGGCGAGGTCCTCGACGGACTCCATCGCCAGGTAGGGGTTGACGGCGGCGGCGCCGTAGCCGATCAGCAGCGCGACGTGGTGGACCTCCCGCACGTCGCCCGCCTCAAGGACCAGGCCGACCTGCGTCCGGGTCTTCTCGCGGACGAGATGGTGGTGGACGGCGCCGGTGAGCAGCAGCGAAGGAATCGGTGCGACGTCGGCGGTGGCGTGCCGGTCCGAGAGCACGATGACGCGCGCACCCTCGGCGATCGCCTCCGACACCTCATGGCAGATCGCGTCGAGCCGTCGCCCCAGCGCCGCACCGCCGCCCTCGACGTCGTACAGGCCGTGCACGACGTGGGTCGAGTAGCCGGGCAGGTCGCCGTCGCGGTTGACGTGGATGATCTTCGCCAGGTCGTCGTTGTCGATGACGGGGAACGGCACGACCACCTGACGGCACGACGCCGGCCCCGGCTCGAGCAGGTTCCCCTCAGGACCGATCGTCCCGGCCAGTGAGGTCACCAGCTCCTCCCGGATCGCGTCGAGCGGCGGGTTCGTCACCTGCGCGAACAGCTGGCTGAAGTAGTCGAACAGCAGCCGCGAGCGCGAGGAGAGCGCGGCGATCGGGCTGTCGGTGCCCATCGAGCCGATCGGCTCGGCTGCGGTGCGCGCCATCGGCACGAGGAGCACCCTGAGCTCCTCCTCGGTGTAGCCGAACACCTGTTGACGCCTTGTCACAGAGCGATGCGTGTGGACGATGTGCTCTCGGCTCGGCAGGTCGTCGAGCTGCATCAGACCGGCATGCAGCCACTCGTCGTACGGCGCCTCGGCAGCCAGGGTGTCCTTGATCTCGTCGTCCTCGACGATCCGCAGCTCGTCGAGGTCGACGAGGAACATTCGCCCTGGCTGCAGCCGGCCCTTGCGCACGATCGTGCTCGGGTCGAGGTCGAGGACACCCACCTCGGAGGCGAGCACCACCAGTCCGTCGCCGGTGACCCAGTAGCGCGAGGGCCGCAGACCGTTGCGGTCGAGGACCGCACCAATCTGGCTGCCGTCTGTGAAGACGACACAGGCCGGCCCGTCCCAGGGCTCCATCACGGTGGAGTGGAACTCGTAGAAGGCTCGTCTGGCAGGACTCATCTCGGTCGCGTTCTCCCAGGCCTCCGGGATCATCATCAGCACCGAGTGCGGGAGCGACCGGCCGCCGAGGTGGAGCAGCTCGAGCACCTCGTCGAACGACGCCGAGTCTGATGCTTCCGCGCTGCAGATCGGGAAGACCCTGGTGAGCCCCTCGGTGCCCGCCCTGTCGAAGAGGGCGCTGCTCAACATCTCCTCACGTGCCCGCATCCAGTTGCGGTTGCCTTTGACCGTGTTGATCTCGCCGTTGTGCGCGACGAAGCGGTACGGGTGGGCAAGTGGCCAGGACGGGAACGTGTTCGTCGAGAACCGGGAGTGGACGACGGCAAGAGCCGACTCCACGCGCGGATCCGTCAGGTCGGGGAAGAACGCGGCGAGCTGGGCAGGGGTCAGCATCCCCTTGTAGCACAGCGTGCGAGCGGACAAGGACGGGAAGTAGACATCGG
Source organism: Propionibacteriales bacterium (assembly GCA_013821195.1). GTDB lineage: Bacteria > Actinomycetota > Actinomycetes > Propionibacteriales > Nocardioidaceae > JACDHG01. The sequence continues at coordinate 4,218 of JACDHG010000072.1, read as the reverse complement.
TGTCGTGCTCCGCCCTCTTGCGCAGGCAGTAGGCCATCCGCTCCAGCACCATCCCGACCACCCGCCCGGACTGACCGGAGACGAAGAGCTGCTCGAACGCCGGCATGCACGCGCGCGACGTGCTGCCGAGCAGGTCGGAAGCCGTGGGGACGCGACGCCACCCGAGGACTCTCAGGCCCTCCTCGGCTGCCAGGTCCTCGATGTGTCTTTTCGTCTTCTTGATTCTGTCGTCGTCTCCAGGCAGGAACGCCGTACCGACCGCATAGCTGCCTGCGGGAGGTAGCTCGAAGCCCGACATCTCGCGCAGGAACCGGTCCGGCACCTGCATCACGATCCCGGCGCCGTCGCCGGAGTCGGGCTCAGCGCCGGAGGCACCTCGGTGGTCGAGGTTCCGTAGCGCGGTCATTGCCTTGACGACGATGTCGTGGGAGGCGACGCCGGTCAGGGTCGCGACGAACGCGACGCCACACGCGTCGTGCTCGTGTCGTCCGTCGTACAGCCCTTGGGGCGGCGGGACAGCTCGCATTGGCAGATCTCCCGTCGTCGTCCACCGACGAGGCCGAAGGAGTGGTGCGTTTCGAGCGGGACGACGTTGGCCCAGACGTCTCGGTGAGACTACACCGAGGACACGACATGGGTAACGACTCACCCACTCCCTGAGACGGTATCCTTCACCCGCAGGTGGTGGCGGCGTTCAGACATACTCGGCCGGCATGGGTCTGCGCGGCTCGCTCCGGGGCCACCCAACGGTGGATGGGAGATTGCGGATGACCGAGCAGAGCTGGAAACCGCTGTTTCGTACCGGCAAGTCGACGATCACCAAGGCGTTGCAGAGCCCGGCGTTCATCGACTCCCGCCGACGCGCGGGAGCGATCATCGACGACCCCGTCGCCCTGAGGATGCTGGCCAACTCTGTCGAGAGCGTCGACCACACCAACGCCCCGCTCTCCGCGATCGCGGACCGAGTGTCCGCGGCCGTCCGTTTCCTGCGCAGCAGAGCAGACCGCATCGATACGGGCACCGGGTCCGCCGCAGCCACAACCGCTCGTGAGCGGCTTCTTGTCGCCGCACTGGACTACCTGGTCACGCCGGTCGACATGGTCCCCGACTTCCACGTGGGAGGCTATATCGACGATGTACTCGTGCTGACCTGGGCTTTCGGAGCAGCAGTCGTCGAGCTCGACCCGTTCCTACCCGACGATCCCCCACCTGGTGGCCCCTAGCCGGTGCGTATGCGTGCCGCACGATCCAGGACGGGGCTCGATGGCTGACGCCGACGACGTACGCCGCCTAGCGCTGGCCCTGCCTCACGTAGCCGAGAACGAGAGCGACGGCTTCGACTTCCGGGTGGCCGGCAAGGGCTTCGTCTGGTCCTACCCCGAACGCAGACCGGGCAAGCCGCGACTGATCCGGACCGACATCGCGGTGCTCTACGTCGGCGATGAGGCCGAGAAGCAGGCTCTCCTGCTAGGCGAGCCCGAGGTCTTCTTCACCACGCGCGGCTACGACGGCTGTCCGCTGGTGATGCTGCGGCTGGCGGAGGTGGACGTCGAGCGGCTGGGGGACCTGGTGACCGACGCGTGGCGGATGCGTGCCCCGGAGCGCTAGAGAGCGTGCTCGCACCGAATTGTTTCCTGTGGCATCTGTTGACTAGAATACTGGTCATGAGTATTCAGTCATTGGCGTCAGTGAAGACGCACTTCAGCGCCGTCGTTGACAGCGTGCACGACACTCACGAGCGCGTCGTGGTCACCAAGAACGGCGAGCCGTCGGTCGTCGTCATGGCAGTCGAGGACCTGGAGTCGATCGAGGAGACACTGGCTATTCTCCGAGACGAGAGGGCCATCCGGGAGTTGGCACAGGCCGAGGCTGAAGTGAGCGCCGGCGAAACCGTCGATGCCGTCGACCTGCGAAAGCTGATGGCCCGGCGATCCCGGCGCGTGTGACCTATCGACTCAAGGTAGCCCGAAGCGCTGCCCGCGCCTTGACCGACCAGCTTCCCGAAGCTGTCGCGTCTGCGGTCGTCGAGTTCCTCAACGGACCGCTTCTCGAGAACCCCCAGCGGGTCGGGAAGCGTCTGCGTGCACCGCTCGACGGAAGGTGGAGCGCCCGGCGCGGTCAGTACCGAGTGATCTACAAGATCGACGACGCCGACAGCACTGTCGTCGTACTTCAGGTCTCGCACCGGAGCGACGCCTACCGCTGATGCGCACTAGCACGACGAAGGCCTGACGGTCTACGTGGACGCAGACCGACAGCTTGCGTTCCGCTCGCCGAGAGACTCAAGCTGAGCCGGTGTCGATTTTACATGCCAGGGTGACTGCATGAGCACGGGTGAGAAGACATGGGTCGACGAGAACTTCGCAGGTCTGGACTGGTACGGGCGCGACCTGTCGGGGGTCACGTACCGCGGATGTACCTTCCGCGAGGTGGATCTCACCGAGGCGGTGAGCATAGGAGCCAGTTTCGAGTCCTGCGTGTTCGCGAACTGCCGCCTGAACGCTTCTACGCACAAGGGTTCCTCTTTCGTGGCCTGTGAGTTTCGCCGGACATCGTTGTTCAGCGCCACCCTTGACGGCTGCAAGATGAGCGGAAGCAGCTTCATCGAGTGCACGCTGCGGCCCCTGACGGTGCGCGGCGGTCAGTGGCGGGGGGTAAGCATGCGTGGAGCGAAACTCACACGGCTCGATCTCGCCGCGCTCCCGTTGCAGGAGTCAGACCTTTCTGAAGCTGACCTGAGCCATGCCTCGCTGAGGGGTTGCGACCTCTCGGGCGCGACCCTGCGCAACGCCACGCTTCACGAAGCGGATCTACGTGGCGCGACCCTCGTGGGCGTCGATCTGAGCCTGGCCAAGTTGCGCAGCACCAGGCTGGACCTGGCTGGCGCGGTCGCCCTTGCCGAGGCCTGCGGTGCGGTGGTCGAAACCTCTTCGGGCTGATCCCCTCGCAAGACACGTCGCTGCCCGGGCCCGGGGGGCCCGGACCCGGACTGACGCTTGCTGTTCTTCTCCCACGGGCAGCGTGCTCGTGCATCTATTCGACGCTCGAAGGACTCGATCTGAGCAGCGATCGCTTCAGTTGGCGGTGGGTTGGGATGCGCGCGGACTGCGGGTCAGACATCCGAGCTCCTCGCAAAGGCCGTGATCTTCGGGCGCCGTCGACAGGTCAACCCTCAGTGCTGCAAGTAAGAGCATGCGGGAACTTGTCGCGGCGTTTCTCGCTTCCTCAGCTGCCGCGCGTGCGTCGACGGAGCTCGCTCACGGTGGCGCCGCGCCGACGTCGGATCAGGTTCCGCAGTGTGGCGGCGTCCCGGTAGCCGACGGTTTCGGCGATCCGGTCAAGGCTGCGGTCGGTCGTGCGGAGCAGGTGGACCGCGTGGTCGATCCGGACCTGTTGCACGTAGCGGATCGGGGGGAGCCCCAGGGCACCCGAGGTGGCGCGCTGCAGGGTTCGCTCGCTGATTCCGAGCGCCTGCGCTGCGTCACCGACCTGGAACGGCCGTGCCAGGTTGTCGCGGACGTAGCGGTCGAAGGCGCTGAGCACGGGGTCGGCGGCGGCGAGGACAGACGGGACGATCATCTCGCCCTGGCGTGGGCGATCCCCGACGGCGAGGTAGGACCCGACGAGATCGCTCAGAGCGGGGCTGATCCGATGCACGAGCGACATCGCCAAGTCGATGTGCGCGAACGCCGCCCCGGCCTTCGTGATGTCGCCGTCGACCGCCAGCGCTTGGCGCTCGTCGAGGTCGACGCGCGGGTAGCGAGCCCGGAAGGCAGGCCCCAGCCACCAGCTGGTCGTGGAGTTCCGTCCGTCCAGAACCCCAGCCTCGGCCAGGAAGAACGTGCCGCTGCAGGCGCCGGCGAGGCTGACGCCAGCCTCGTGTAGGGACAACACGTCGGCCAAGACAGCGTGATCGCGTACGGCGTCCACCACCGCCGGAGGGGTCAGCAGACCCATCGAGGGGGTGACCAGGACATCGGGCCGGTCGTCGTGCACCTGCTGCCAGGGTGTGGGTCGCAGGGTCATCCCGTGGGAGGTGGTGACGGTGTCGCTCAGGCCGTAGCTGCGGACGTGGACGAGTGGTTCGGGCAGCTGCAGGCGAGGGGCGAGAACGTTCGCGGCGTCCAAGACGTCACGGACCACGGCGTAACCGGAGTCCACCATCTCGTCGACCACGAGCAAACCGACCCGCATGTCGGGAACGGTACTGCACGAGTC
>JACDHG010000015.1 GCA_013821195.1 Propionibacteriales bacterium | reverse complement strand
AATCGACGTCGCCGGACACACGGTCAAGCGCGGTAACGACAGCCTGTCCCTCACGCCCCTGGAGTTCGACCTGCTCGTCTGCCTCGCGCGCAAGCCGTGGCAGGTGTTCACTCGGGAGGTCCTGCTCGAGCAGGTTTGGGGTTACCGTCATGCCGCAGACACCCGGCTCGTCAACGTCCATGTCCAGCGACTCAGGTCGAAGGTGGAGCTCGACGCGGAGAACCCTCAGATCGTCCTCACCGTGCGCGGTGTGGGCTACCGCGCCGGCGAGGCCAGCATCGGGTAGTGCATGGTGCATCGGACAAGGGCCTGGCCGCGACAGCTCGCTCACCTGCGCCGCGTCGTCGCCCGACCGATCCGCGGGATCGTCGGACTGTGGCGACGGTCGATCCAGGCGCGGGTCGTGATCGGGACGCTGACGCTCAGCGCCGTTCTCTCCATCCTCGCAGGATGGATCTTGCTGAGACAGGTCACCGACGACCTTGTAGCCAGCAAGCGGCAGGCGGCCCTGACGCAGGCGTCCGCAGGGATCGACACAGCCCAGTCCGAGCTCGACGCTCCTGACGCTGGCAACGTCTTCGATACCGGATCCGTGCTGGACGAGCTCATCGAGGTGCTGTCCCCGCGCAACGAGGCCCGTGACGACTACTACATCGTCATCGTCGGGCCGATCGAGCCATTCAAGGCGGCGACCCAGCAGAGCGGCCTTCGCGCCTCGTCCGTGGAGATCGACGCCCGGGCGTCGGTGCCGGCCACCTTGCTCGCACGAGTTCAGTCTGAGCCCAACAGCTGGTGGGCCTACTCGTCGATCTCGTTCCAGGGGCGGCATCGGTCCTCGGAGCCGGGGCTCGTCGTCGGCTCCCAGATCCAGCTGCCGATCACGAGCGACGCTCCGGGCGAGACCTATGCCCTTGTCTATGTCTTCACCCTCCAGGAGCAGCAGCAGACTCTCGCGGTCGTCCGCGGGGCGCTCATCACGACGGGGTCCTTGCTTGTCGTGCTCCTCGGAACCATCGCCTGGCTCGTGACCCGTCAGGTCGTGACGCCGGTGCGACTTGCCCGCCGGATCGCCGAGCGGCTGGCGGCCGGGCGGCTCGAGGAGCGCATGCATGTGCGTGGAGAGGATGACATCGCCCGCCTCGGCCAGTCGTTCAACCAGATGGCAGCCGGCCTCCAACGTCAGATCAGGCAGCTCGAGGAGCTCTCGCGAGTACAGCAACGGTTCGTGGCAGACGTCAGCCACGAGCTGCGGACACCTTTGACGACGGTGCGGCTCGCCTCCGACGTGCTGCACGACGCACGCGGGTCGTTCGACCCCGCTACCGCGCGCTCGGCTGAGCTCTTGCAGCACGAGCTCGATCGCTTCGAGGGGTTGCTGACCGACCTGCTCGAGATCAGCCGGTTCGATGCCGGTGTCGCGATCCTGGACCTGGCGGACGTCGACCTTCGGGAGGTGGCGGTTCACGTCGTCGACTCTGCAGGGGCACTGGCGGAGCGGCGCGGGTCGACAGTGACTGTCACGCTGCCTCAGGCCACCTGTGTCGTGGAGGCCGACGTGCGCCGGGTGGAGCGGATCGTGCGTAACCTGGTGGTCAACGCGATCGACCACGGAGCAGGCAATGACATCGAGGTGATGGTGGGCGGTGACGATGTCGCCGTCGCACTGACAGTGCGAGACCACGGAGTGGGCCTCAGGCCGGGTGAGGAGAGCTTGGTCTTCAACCGGTTCTGGCGAGCGGACCCCGCCCGCGCCCGAACCCAAGGTGGCACCGGACTCGGGTTGTCGATCGCGGTCGAGGACACCAGCCTGCATGCAGGCATGCTCGACGCCTGGGGCGAGCCAGGGTTCGGCTCGGTGTTCCGCCTGACGTTGCCGCGCCGGTCCGGCGACCCGGTGATCGCGTCACCGTTGCCGCTCATTCCCGAAGAGCGGCAACCTGTCGCGGTCGGGGGACCATACGCCCGTCATCAGCGCAGCGATGGGAGGAAGCCGTGACGTCCGTGAGCCGTCGACTTGGTCTGCACGCCGTGTTGTCAGGGCTGGTCTGCCTCGCCGTCACCACGGGATGCGTGTCGATCCCCACCGAGTCCCCTGTCAGCCAAGGCCGCGACCTCGGCGTGCAGGACGAGCCTCAGCTCAACAGCAATCTTCCCCCCGGACCGGCTCCAGGTGCGACCCGTGAGGAGATCGCCGCGGGCTTCCTCGAGGCGATGCTCGCCTACCCGAGGTCGGAGTCTCTCGCGCGCAGCTTCCTGACCTCCGACGCTGCCGCGCGCTGGGACCCGGCAGAGACGTTGGTTGTCTATGACGACCGGGACCTCAAAGAGGACGACGGGATCGTCGTCTTCAGGTCACGGCGACTGGGGTCCCTCGACGAGAGGGGGTCATGGACCTCGTCAACCCCCGGAACCTCCGAGATCACGGTGCAGATCCGCACTGAGCAAGTGGACGGGGAGTGGAGGTTGGCCGGCCCGCCGGCCGGCACCTACATCGACGCAGACTACTTCGAAAGGTACTTCGACCCGTTCGCACTGCACTTCTTCGACCCCACCGGAACGATCCTCACTCCCGATCCCGTCTACCTCCTGCTGGGAGAGTCGACGGCCACCACCCTCGTCCGGGATCTGCTCAAGGGCCCGAGCCGGCAGCTGCGTGGTGTCGCCTACACGGTGGCGCCCGATGACCTCGCGATCAGCTCCCCGGTGCAGGTCTCGTCCGCGGGCCTGGCTGAGGTTCCCTTGAGCGCGTCTGCCCTGACGATGTCTCCTGATGACCGGCGGTTGTTCGCTGCCCAGCTGATGTGGACGCTGCGCGCCTTGCCTGAGGTCGAGACGATCGCCATCACCGTCGACGGGCAGCAGGTCAGCATCGAAGGGTCAGGGACCCAGTTCAGCGTCGATGAGTTCGCCGGCTACGACCCGGCCGGGTTCGCCGCGGCCAGACAGCTCCTCGGACTCGCCCCACGGCGTGTTGTGACCGTGACGCAGGACGGTGCCACCAGAGTTGTCGGGTCGGTCGCCGCCGCCGCGAAAGAGGCCCGCTCGGTGGCGGCGGACCCCTCGGGTGCTCTCGCGGCCGCGGTGTCGCGAGACGGCAGCGACGTCTTCGTCGGCTCGGTGTCGACCGCTGGTGGTGGCACGTCTCCATGGTTCCGCCGAGGCGAGGACCTGTTGCGTCCTTCGTGGGACATCCATCAGGTGCTCTGGCTCGTCGACCGCACGGCGGGCGGCGCTCGGCTCTATGCCACGACGGCCGATCGGACTCGCAGCGTCACCGCTCCGGGGATCACGGCGGAACGAGTGTTGTCGTTCGCCGTCGCACGAGACGGGACGCGGATGGCTGCTGTGGTCGAGGAGGATGGCCGTGCTCGGCTCGTCATCGCCCTCATCGACAGATCGGCTGCTGACCCGGGGGACGTCACGTTGTCCCCAGCCACAACGGTGTACGGGCCCGAGGTGACCTTCAGTGGCGACAACAACCTTGCCTGGCTGAGTCCGACCAGCGTGGCAGTCCTCGCCAACGAGGACGGAGGCGACCTACAGCCGTTCGAGGTGAGCATCGACGGCTCACGTGTCGTCACGTTCGACGGCTTCCTGCCCATCAGACCGGTCTCGATCGCGTCGGGGCCCAACATCGACATCCCGCTCGTGGTCGGCAGCCGACGAGGTGAGCTCTACGTGCGTGATCCGGAGTCTGGCTGGGCGCCGTTCGGAGAGGGGACGCGCGTGTCGTCGCCTGTCTACCCCGGGTGACGGTCCGTCCCCAGGGGCTTCTCCTGACGTGACTGTCCACAACCGCCCGGCCGCGACCCGCGCCCGTCGATCGTTGAGAGAGCGTGGCGCCCATGAGCATGTCGCGCGATCTCTCGGCAGCAGCGGTCGACCTCCTGCTGGGCGCCACCTGCGTCGCCTGCGACGAGCCCGGTCCGGCGTTGTGCCCCGGCTGTCTCTCGCGGCTCGGCCGTCGACCTGCTCGCACCTGGCCGTCGCCTGTTCCGTCCGGCCTCCCTCCGGTCTTCGCCGCAGCGACGTACGACGACGTGGCGCGCGCAGCGCTCGTCGCCCACAAGGAGCACGGCATCCTGTCCCTCTCACGGCCGCTGGGCCAGAAACTCGGCTGGGCTGTGCTGGGACTGCTTGCGGAGGCGCCGCGCCGTCGGATCGGCGTGGTGGGCATCGTCCCCGCACCTTCGGCTCGGCATACCGTCCGCAACCGTGGGCACGACCCACTCCTGCGTATGACCAGACACGCCGTCGTCGAGCTTCGCCGGGCGGGAGTGTCGGCGGAGCTGGCGCAGGTGCTGCGAGTGGCTCGGCGAGTCGCCGACCAGTCGGGGCTGACGTCGGAGCAGCGGGCCGTCAACCTCCAGGGGGCGTTCGCCATCCGTCGCAGGGTGCCCACTGACCCCGTGGTCGTCGTCGACGACGTGATCACCACCGGCGCGACCGTGGCAGAGACCGCCAGGGCGTTGCGCCAGCACGGGGTAGACGTGATCGGCGCGGCGGTGGTGGCAGCGACGGCACGCCGGCTTCCTCCGGGGCGCTAAGGTCGGGACATGGCACCCGTCCGGGCCCGTGGTTGCGTCGACAGGGCCTCGATACGTCGAGGCTCCCGTCGGCAAGCCGATGCCAGCCGCAGGCGAAACGGCCCACGTAAGGTCGGCGGCGTCGCGCAACGACGTCTCCGGCTGATCACGGAGCGGCTTAGTGGTAAGTCCTGCCCCGTCACCCGGTCGATGCCGGGTGATCTCGGGAGAAGACCGCTAGTGGCACGAGCTGCGAAAGTCTCAGCAGGCGAGTGTGGGGACGAAGACCAGGTCGGACGGACGGGTGTCACCGGATGAGCTCTCACTGAGGAGGCACGTGTGGAAGTCGTGGTCAAAGGTCATCACTGCGAGGTCTCTGACCGGTTTCGCAGTCACGTCGAGGACAAGCTCCTGCGGTTGGAGAAGTACGACCAACGCATCATCCGCGTTGACGTCGAGGTCACCGCCGAGCCGAATCCGCGACAGGCTCACCAGTCGACCAGAGTCGAGATCACGATCCGGAGCAAGGGTCCGATCGTGCGCGCTGAGGCAGCTGCGGAGGACAAGATGAGTGCGCTCGACAAGGCGGTGGACCGGCTGAGCGCGCAGGCGCGCAAGGCGGCGGACCGACGGCGCATCCATCATGGCTCGCGTACCCCCACCTCGCTGGGCCAGGCCATGGCCGACAGCGACAGGCTCGCGGCAGCGCCGGCCGATGACGAGCTCGACGACCCGGTTGGCGAGCACAAGGTCGGCCCGCTGACGGTGCAGGGTGACGGGCCTCTCGTCGTACGCGAGAAGTCACACCCAGCGATCCCCATGACGCTTGACCAGGCGCTGTACGAGATGGAGCTCGTGGGGCACGACTTCTATCTGTTCATCGACAAGGAAGCCGACGAGCCGGCTGTGGTCTACCGACGCAAAGGCTATGACTACGGCATCATCCGCCTGACAGAGTCAACCGAGTAGCCACCTGCTCTGGCCTGTTCGTGCGATCATTCCGAGATGGACCAGAGCTCCGACTTCGCGCCGCTGCCTGAGCCCATCCGTGTCGTGGTCGTCGACGACCAGGAACTGTTCCGGCGGGGCCTTGTCATGCTGTTGTCGGTCGAGGACGACATCCAGGTCGTCGGCGAGGCTTCCGACGGCGACGCGGCCACCGACCTGGCTGCTGCCGCGGTGCCGGACGTGGTCCTCCTCGACGTCCGGATGCCCAAACGCTCGGGCATCGAGGCGTGCGCCGCGATCAAGGAAGTGGCTCCCACTGCCAACATCATCATGCTTACGATGTCCGACGACGAGGACGACCTGTATGACGCGATCAAGAGCGGTGCATCCGGCTACCTGCTCAAAGACGCCTCGATCGACCAGGTGGCGCAGGCGATCCGGCTGGTTGCGAACGGGCAGTCGCTGATCAGCCCCTCCATGGCGGCGAAGCTCCTCGACGAGTTCAAGTCGATCGCCTCCGCAGGGAACCGGTCGGGCCCGATCGCGCCGCGGCTCACCGATCGCGAGCTCGAGGTCCTGAAGCTCGTCGCCCGCGGTCTCAGCAACAAGGACATCGCAGGGAGTCTCTTCATCAGCGAGAACACCGTCAAGAACCACGTCCGCAACATCTTGGAGAAGCTGCAGCTGCACTCGCGGATGGAGGCGGTCCTGTACGCCGTTCGCGAGAGGCTCTTCGACCTGTCGTGACGTCACCGCACCGGTTCGCACCCCGGCTGGAGGATGTCGGTGCCACCCGATACGGTCGCCGACATGGTGCGGCAGTCGATCAGCCAGTCTCAGGCGCGCCGGATCGCCCTCGCCGCGCAGGGATTTCTCGACCCACGTCACGAGACACCGACGATGCGCACGTTGGCTCGGACCGTGGCCCGGACCGGGGTCCTGCAGATCGACTCGGTGAATGTGCTCCAGCGAGCGCACTACATGCCGCTGTTCAGCCGGATGGGTGCCTACGACATCGCGCTGCTCCACCGTGCCTCCGGCACCAAGCCACGCCGACTCGTCGAGTACTGGGCGCACATGGCGGCATACATGCCGATTGAGCTCTGGCCGTTCATGCAGCACCGGATGGCACGTGCCCGCACCGAGGCGTGGGGAAGTCCGCGCAGCATCTACGCACGCAGACCCGACCTTGTCGCCAACGTGCTGCGCGATGTCGCCACCCACGGCCCCGTGACCGCCCGCGACATCGACAACGACCTCCCTCGGTCCAAGGTCGACTGGGGCTGGAACTGGTCTGAGGTGAAGCAGGCGCTCGAGTACCTTTTCTTCGCGGGGGAGGTGACGGCGGCCGGACGCAACGGCCAGTTCGAGCGGCTGTACGACCTCCCAGAACGTGTCATCCCCGAGCACATCCTTCGCCAGCCGACTCCCACGCCGGCCGAGGCACACATCGAGCTGATCCGACGGGCGGCGATCTCCCACGGTGTGGGGACCGAGGCATGTCTTCGCGACTACTACCGGATGCACTCGCAGGCGTCCCGGCCCGCGGTGCGGGCATTGGTCGAGTCCGGCGAGCTGCTGGCGGTGGAGGTGGAGGGCTGGCAGCCCCCGGCATACCTGCATCGAGACGCACGCGTGCCCCGGCAGGTGAGCGCCCGGGCGTTGCTCAGCCCGTTCGACCCGGTCGTGTGGGAGCGGGCCCGTACCGAGCGACTCTTCGACTTCCGCTACCGCATCGAGATCTACGTTCCGGAGCCAGCCCGAGTGCACGGGTACTACGTCCTGCCGTTTCTGCTGGGCGAGGCCCTGGTGGCTCGGGTCGACCTCAAGGCCGACCGCAGGTCCGGGAGTCTGCTCGTCAAGGGCGCCTACGCTGAGCCTGCGGCTCCGCCGGACACCCCGGTCGAGATGGCGGCCGCGCTGGGCGAGCTCGCGGCCTGGCTCGGCCTCGACAGGGTGCAGGTGGACCCCCGCGGCGACCTCGCCCCCGCCTTGTCGGCGGCCGTGGGGCCGGCCCGCAGCCCTGCGTAGACTTGACCACGGTCGCCACCAGCCGACCCCTCACGTCCGACCCGCGACGTGGGACCTCGTGAGCCAGGAGTTGCACCCGTGCCCGCACTGCTCGACAAAGTCCTCCGCATCGGTGAAGGCAAGCATCGGCGCAAGCTGGAGTCCGCCGCCGCCCAGGTCAACGCCATCGAGGACGACTACGTCTCGATGAGCGACGAGGAGCTGCAGGCCCAGACGGTCGACTTCAAGCAGCGGATCGAAGCGGGAGAGACACTCGATGAGCTGCTTCCGGAAGCCTTTGCCACCGTCCGCGAGGCAGCGAAGCGAGTCCTCGGCCAACGCCACTTCGACGTCCAGCTCATGGGCGGGGCCGCGCTCCACTACGGCAACATCGCGGAGATGAAGACCGGCGAGGGCAAGACCCTCGTGGCGACTCTGCCGGTGTACCTCAACGCACTCACCGGCAAGGGAGTACACATCGTCACCGTCAACGACTACCTCGCCAAGTACCACGCCGAGTGGATGGGGCGCGTCTACCACTTCTTGGGCCTCAGCGTCGGGATGGTCCTGCCCCAGCTGTCGTCGGCGCAGCGGCGGGAGTCCTACAAGGCAGATGTCACCTACGGCACGAACAACGAGTTCGGCTTCGACTACCTGCGCGACAACATGGCGAACAAGATCGAGGACCTTGTCCAGCGCAGCCACAACTTCGCGATCGTCGACGAGGTCGACTCGATCCTGATCGACGAGGCGCGGACACCGCTCATCATCTCCGGCCCTGCCGACGAGTCGGTGAAGTGGTACGACGAGTTCGCGACCCTCGTCGCGAGGCTCCGTCCCGAGATCGACTACGAGTTCGACGAGAAGAAGCGCACGGTGTCGGTCCTCGAGGACGGCATCACCCGCGTCGAGGACCGCCTGGGCATCGACAACCTCTACGACGCCGTCAACACCCCGCTGATCTCGTTCCTCAACAACGCCATCAAGGCCAAGGAGCTCTTCCGCAACGACCGCGACTACGTCGTCGTCGACGGCGAGGTGCTGATTGTCGACGAGCACACCGGTCGCATGCTGCACGGGCGGCGCTACAACGAGGGGTTGCACCAGGCGATCGAGGCGAAGGAGGGGGTGGCCGTCCGTGAGGAGTACCAGACCCTTGCCACCATCACGCTGCAGAACTACTTCAGGCTGTACGACAAGCTCGCCGGCATGACTGGCACGGCCATGACGGAGGCATCGGAGTTCGACAAGATCTACAAGCTCGGTGTGATCGCGATCCCGACCAACCGGCCGATGGTGCGCGAGGACGAGCGTGACCTCATCTACCGGACGAAGGACGCCAAGCTCGACGCCATCGTCGACGACATCGCCGAGCGGCATGCGAACGGACAGCCGATGCTCATCGGCACTATCTCGGTCGAGAAGTCCGAGGAGCTCTCCGGACTGCTGAAGCGTCGTGGTATCCCGCACACCGTGCTCAACGCCAAGCACCATGCCGACGAGGCACACATCGTCGCCCAGGCGGGCCGCAAGGGCGCCGTCACGGTCGCGACCAACATGGCTGGCCGCGGCACCGACATCATGTTGGGGGGGTCCGTCGAGTTCCTCGCCGACGAGGAGCTGCGCCGTAGGGGCCTAGACCCGAGCGAGCACTCCGAAGCGTACGAAGCGGCCTGGCCCGAGACGCTCGAGCACATGAAGGAGCAGGTCAAGACCGAGCACGACGCGGTCAACGACGCCGGCGGCCTCTACGTCATGGGCACCGAGCGGCATGAGTCTCGCCGCATCGACAACCAGCTGCGTGGTCGTTCCGGCCGACAAGGTGACCCGGGGGCGTCCCGCTTCTACCTGTCGCTCGAGGACGACCTGATGCGGCTCTTCAAGTCCGACTGGGTCGACTGGGTGCTCACCACCATGAAGATCCCCGACGATGTACCGATCGAGAACAAGCGGGTCACCGGCGCCATCGCGTCCGCCCAGGCACAGGTGGAGAGCCAGAACTTCGAGACTCGCAAGAACATCCTCAAGTACGACGACGTGATGAGCCGCCAGCGCGAGGTCATCTACGGCGAGCGCCGCCAGGTGCTCGCAGGAGCCGACCTCCACGACCAGGTACGCGGCATGATCGATGACACGGTCGAGGGTTATGTCGTCGGGGCGACTGAGGGGTTTCCGGAGGAGTGGGACCTCGACAAGCTCTGGACCGCGCTCGGGACCCTCTATCCGGTCGGCATCAGTGTCGAGGCGCTCGAGAGCGAGGCGGGTGGCGTCGAGGGCTTGTCCCGCGAGCTGCTCGCCGAGGAGCTCAAGGCCGACGCCCATTCGGCGTACGACGCCCGCGAGGAAGCGCTCGGCGACGAGGTCATGCGCGAGCTCGAGCGCCGGGTGCTGTTGTCGGTCCTCGACCGCAAGTGGCGCGAGCACCTGTACGAGATGGACTACCTGCGCGAGGGCATCGGGCTGCGGGCCTACTCGCAGCGCGACCCCCTGGTCGAGTACCAGCGCGAAGGCTTCGAGCTCTTCGGCGCGATGATGGAGTCCATCAAGGAGGAGTCTGTCGGCTACCTCTTCAACGTCGAGGTCTCGGTCGAGGCGGAGCAGGACGAGGCTGCCGCGGCTCAGATGCATGCAGCTGCTGGTGCGCTGGTATCCGGCCGGGCCGGCGCCGCGGCCGAGGTTGCCGACGGCCCGGCTGAGGCATCTGTCGAGGCGGCTGCCGACGAGGACCACCATCCCCATATCAAGGCGAAGGGGCTGTCGGAGCCGAGCGCGCCGAAGAAGCTCTCGTACTCGGCTCCCACGGTCGATGGCGACGCCGGCACCCAGGTCCAGGCCGAGGATGCCGACGCCGAGTTCACCGGCGTGTCCCGCAACGAGCTGTGTCCGTGTGGCTCGGGTCGCAAGTTCAAGCGCTGCCACGGCGACCCCGCCCGCCGCAACGCCTGACCGACGCCGGGCGGCAGGTGGTTCATCGCAGGTGTCCGGGACTGCGGACGACGAGGTGACAAGTGGTTGCTCGCGACAGCCCGTCGGCTTCGCCGTCTCGGACAGCCCGTCACCCGAAGGTGATCGCCGTGCAGAGCCAACGGTCGCGGACCAGCTCCAGTCTGGCAGCCACAGCGCGTGACCGGCTACCGCAGGCAACGCGGGCGGCGACCTCGGCGGTGGCGGGGTTCAGCTGGGCCACATGCACGCTCGCCACCTGTTGACGCCCCGGTTTGACGCCGGTCGCCTGGCGGCGCAGGGCAACCCGGCGCTTGCGACAACCGATCTCCTCGTACACGCGCTCGTCGGTCCAGCGCAGCAGCTGGCTCAACGGTCGGTCACTCGACACGACCTCGACAACGGCCTGCAGGAACCGAGCCGCCCACGCCGACGCGTCGACGGCTCTCGCGGGCGAACGTGGATCGACGAGGGTGAGCGACGGCTGCGACTCGTCGGCCGCCGGCGGGAAGCTCAGCGCGAGGGATCCCTGTGTGTAGGCGCGCTCTCGTGTCTCGTGGTCGGGGTCCTGCCAGCTCTGGGTGCGTCTGGTGGAGAGTCGATGCACGACAGCTGGTCGGATCGGCGCGGGTCGAAGTGGCACTGTGGTCATGGTGAAACCTCCGGTCTGTCGAGATGGGTGCCGGGGAAGATGAGATCGGGGTCGGGCCCGATGGTCGCGGCGTTCGCGGCGTACCAGGCATCGACGTAGCCGGACACGGCAGCGTCAGACGCTCGCGGGCGGAGCTCGCGCTCGGCGATCGTCCACAGGCAGTCGCCAGGTCGTACGACGACCGAGGGCGCGGCGTGGGGCTCATGTGAAGGTGGCTGGCGCGTGGGGAGGTCCGGCATTGGCAGCCCGTCCACGCGGATCGAGCAGGCCGGCCGGCAGTCGCTGAGCCCCCGATCATCCGCGACTGACGAGGCTGCGCTGGCTGGCAGCACCATCCCGACTCCGCAGAGCGACAGCACGAGCCGTCGGCCCCACGCGGGGCACCAGGTCACAGACATCTGGTGCAGCCAGCTCCAGCGCTCCTGCGCCATCACGTCGGCGACAGCGACGAGGATGCTGACTGCCAGGCCGGTGACCGCCACGGCGAGGCCGCAAGCCGCCACCCCGGTCACCACGTCACCGAGAGAGTCTGCGCTTCCTCGTCGTTGTCCGAGGCCGACAAGGTCCGCGCGGACGTCGAGCCGTTCCAGCACCGACACCAGGAGCAGCGCCACGGTGACGAGTGCCGAGGCGAGGGCGGCACCAACACCGCAGCGACGGACTTGGGTAGCTCGGGTAGACATCAAGCTTGGCTGCTTTCCTGCGTTTACATGTGTTTGCTTGTTTTAACCTCTGGTTGACGGTCGCGTCAAGTAGCCGTCCACAGAGGTGGCGGGACCGCTGTCCGCTCCGTAGCGTTCGGACATGCGCTGGCATGAGCTGTTCGCCGACCTCGAGGCGCGGGCTCGTACGCTCGAGCAGGCAGACCTCGAGCTGGAGATCGCAGACCGCACCCGTGCTGAGGTGGGCGAGATCCGGCTCGCCAACCGGCTGCGTTCCGCGGTCGGCGCACCGGTCCGTCTGCAGGTCCAGTCCGTCGGGCTGGTGGAGGGGAGGCTTGAGCGGGTCGGGAGGGACTGGCTGCTGGTGAGCACGCCGTCCGACGTCGTCGTCGCCCTCGCCGCTGTGGGTGCCGCCCTCGACCTTTCCGCAACAGCCGTCAGCCCAGAGGGGCTGAGCCCGGTGACGAGCAGACTCAGCCTCACCGCCGCGCTACGTGCCATCGCCGTGGACCGCTCAACCGTGACGGTGCGCATGCGCGACGGCGGCTCCTACTCCGGCACCCCTGACCGTGTCGGCGCCGACTTCGTCGACCTGTCTCTGCATGACCCCGGCGAGCCTCGGAGACAGGCAGCTGTCAGGGGTCGTTGCACCGTCGCCTTTGCGGCGCTGGCGGTCGTGTGCCGACATGGTGACCCCTGGGCAGCCCCGTGATCCGACGACCTCGAGGATTCAGTCGATGTCGACAGGCGTCTCGGTCTCGGTCTCGGCAAACGGATGGTTTGCGATGAAGTCCTTCGTCGATGTGTATGCGTCGGCGATATAGGCCTCGAGAGCGGTGGACTCGACCCGCCACTGGCCACGGCCACCGATCTTGATGGCCGGGAGGTCTCCCCGGCGCACCAGGGCGTAGACCTGAGCCGCCGAGATGCGCAAGATCTCAGCCACGTCAGGCAGCGACAGGAAGCGCTGCGCCGGTTCGGGGGCCATGACGAGGAGTCTTTCACGGGCATCCCCTGTCGAGGCGTCACGGGCGGGGGTGTGGACAACTCTTCCCTTCGTCTCCGGCTTACGGCAAGAATGAGCAGATGTCCGTGCTGCATCGCACCGCCCGATCGCCGACCGACGCTTCCGGCACCGGCGCCGGCCTGGCGTCGCCAGCGGCTCGGCGGCTGAGAGGGTCGCGCTGGCGTGACCCGCGGATCTGGCTGGGAGCCGCGCTCGTCCTGGCATCAATCGTTGTCGGCGCCAGAGTCTTGGCCGCAGCCGATGACACGGTGGCGATCTGGGCACTTCGCGGTGACCTCGCCTCCGGCATCACCGTCGACTCCGGCGATGTCACTGCCGTGGACATCCACTTCGCGGACGCCTCGGATGCAACTCGCTACGTGAGTGCGGAGGAGCCACTGCCCGCTGGGCTTCAGCTGGTGCGCGATGTCGGTGCCGGCGAGTTGTTGGCCTTGAGCGCGCTCAGTGACGACGCTACGACCGCCCCGGCGCAGCTTCCGCTGGCCGTCGGTCCGGCAGGTATGCCGCCAGACCTTGCTGCGGGCAACCGCGTCGACCTGTGGGCGGTCCCGGCCGACGATGGCGCCCGGACTGGTGCGCAGCAGCCGGTGCGTGTTCTCAGGGAGGTCACGGTGGTGTCTGTCGCGTCAGCGGGCCCAGCCGGTGCCGGGGCGGATCGGCAGGTGTTGGTCACCTTGCCGCCGGACGCGGATGTGGCTGACGTGCTCGCCAACCTTCGGAGTTCGGACGTCGTACTGATCCGGGCCGGGGGCTGACGTTGTCAGCGGGGGGCGCACTGGTCGCGGTGGGGGCTGCAGGCTTCGAGGCGCGGCTCCTTGACGCGGTGAGCTCGAGCGGAATGCACGTCGTGCGGCGATGCGTCGACATAGCCGACTTGGTCTCGACCGCCGCGAGCCGTCAGGCGGGAGTCGCCTTCGTCTCGGCTCAGCTTCGCGGTCTTGATCGCGAGGTCCTCGTCCGGCTTGCCGATGAGGAGATCGCGGTCGTCGGTGTCACTCCTGAGCTCCCCAGTGCGGATGAAGCCACCCTGCGTAGTCTCGGTGTGGACGTCATCCTGTCTGCCGATGCGCTGCAGAGCCTCAACGACGCCGTCGAAGCAGCGATCCGAGGAAGCCAGCAGGACGCCCCCGCAGGTGAGCGGAGTGTCGTTGCCGACTGGCAGGATGCCGTGGCGGCGACACGTCGAAGAGGACGGGTGTTGGCGGTCTGGGGCCCGACCGGTGCACCTGGACGGTCGGTCATCGCTCTGGGTCTGACGTCGGAGCTCGCCGCGCTGGGCGCCCCGACGACGATCGTGGACTGCGACGTCTACGGCGGCTCGATCGCGCAGCTGCTTGGCCTCCTCGACGAGGCGTCCGGCTTGCTGGCGGCTGCACGGTCGGCGAACAGCGGCCAGCTGACGGCCGAGCTGCTCTGTCACCAGGCGCGGGCTGTGACGCCCACGATGCGCGTGTTGACCGGGCTGCCTCGGGCGGACAGATGGGTCGAGGTCCGCCCTCGCGGCATCCGAGACATCCTGTCGGTCACCCGGGAGCTGTCTGCTTTCGCGGTTGTCGACTGCGGTTTCAGTCTTGAGCTCGACGAAGAGATCTCCTACGACACCGCGGCACCTCGCCGCAATGGTGCGACGCTGGCCGCCCTCGAGACGGCTGACACGGTCATCGTCGTGGGAGCCGCGGACCCGGTCGGGCTCAGCCGTCTGGTCCGTGCACTGGGAGAGCTGCGGGACGTCGTGCCACACTGCTCGCCTGTCGTCGTCGTGAACCGGATGCGGGCGGGTCTCGGCTGGTCGCGTGCAGACATCGTGGACACCCTCGCTCGTGCGGTCGGCTCGAGCCCGGTGGTCTTCCTGCCGGACGACCAGGCAGCTGTCGATGCCGCAGTCGTGCACGGGCGAACGCTCGGCGAGGCGGCGCCCAACTCGAAGCTCACCCGGGCGTTGCGTTCCCTGGCACATGACCTGTCCGGCGTGAGCGCCTCTGCGCGGCCGCGCAGAGGCCCGAGGCTGGCCGCCCGACGTCAGCGTTGAACGCTTGCAACGTAAGTCTGCACGCCCACAACACGGGATGAGTTCTCACGGGTTTGTCCCCTTGTCCACCACAGAAATCAAAGGTGACGTCCCAGCTGCTCCGTCCCCACATCGCGTGGCTCGTCTGATCCGGCTCGGTGAGGTCGAAAGTCAGGATGAGAAGAGCAAGAAGAGCCCGGTCAGCGTGTAGCCGACCATGAGCAGCAGCATCGGCAGCTGACCGACCAGGGCGTGCCGCTTCGGCAGCAGCCGGACTGCCCGGTCGTGTGCGGCGATGACACCGAGGACGTGCCCCACCACGATCGCGACGACCTTCGTGACCGCGAGAGCCGTTGGGTGGTTGTAGATCTCGTACTTGTCGATGCCCGACAACCACGCCGTCGTCTGCCACCCCCTCGACAGGGGATCGCCGAGCTGTTGCACGGTCTGGGTGCCCATCGCGACGAAATACGACAGGTAGTGAGCCACGATGTAGCCGACGACGATCGGTACGACGCAGTGCGCTAGCTGGTTCGGGAGCCGTCGACGGTGGAGATGGCCGATCCCGCCGGTGGCGACGGAGGCAGCGGCGAACGTCAACATCACCGCGACACAGAAGCCGGCCAGCACGAAGGTGTTGATCAGTGTCTGGTGGTCGGCGATATCCTGGGCGAAGCGCAGCCAGCGCACTGACGACTGGAAGCTTTCGAAGGCGGTCGAGCCCAGGAGCACCCCCAGCGCGCCGACCAACCCCGGTCTCGGCTCGAGGCTGTCGAGGTTCTCCAGCGGGTTGCGGACCACGAGGACACCGTCGTCGCGTCGGGCGAAGGGCGAGAGGTGTGCGACCAGGGTCGAGTAGGCCTCGAACGGGTCGGCGTACTCGAACCACGTGTCCCCGAACACCGCGGCTCCCAGCAGCAACAGCACCGACACGATGGCGAACCACAGCCGCACCGCTGACAGGCTCGTCGTGACCTGGGGGTCGACGAGCTCGAGCCAGACGAAGCAGAAGAGGAAGAACGCGGCGGGCCAGTAGCCGAGCCGCCTCGGGTAGGCGAACAGGCCCTGATGCGGATCGATGCCCGCGAGCCGGCTGATGCCGCGGTGCAGCCATCGCAGCGGGTTGCAGAGACGGTAGACACGCCCGAACAGCAGTGCCGCCGGCACGAGCCCGACCCAGAGCAGGACGTACACGCTTCCGAACGTCGGGTTGACCAGGATGTCGGGCCCGAACACCGCCGCCGCCGCGACCCACGCGGTGAAGGCCAACGCGAGTACGACGAGGACCGCCCGCGTGACAGGCGAGTCGACGAGTCGGGCAAGCGGCCGGGGCAGTGGCCGACCCGACCGCGCGCCGTCGAACCTCGACGTCCGCCAGGCGAACGCGAGCACGGCGAACGAGATCAGCAGCGCCGATGCCGCCCCGATGAACGCGTACGCCGCCGGGATCGGGAGGTCGCCCGGGCCGCCCACCCCGTGGGCGAGCCATGATGAGGGAGGATCGGACACGCAGGCGACGCTAGCTGATCTGCAGCTTGAGAATGGTGACCTCGAGCTCGTGAGACTCCATCTCGTACTCGCCGGCGGTGTCGATCGAGAAGGTGAACGTCTGGTCGTCGCCCTCCTCGATCGCGAGCTCCTGCTCCGGATCGGAGTGCACGTGGAACTCGTCAGCGGCGTCGCTGCTCACCACCAGCTCGATGTCTTGTCCACGCTCCGCCTCGACGACGTCCTGGCTGGCAGTGACCTCGCCTCCCTCCTCGGTGATCTCGACCTTGACCGGGCCGGATGATTGCTCGTCGTCGGCGGGGTCTGAGTCGCCGGAACACGCCGTCAACGACAAGGCGCACCCGGCAAGGGCGCCAGCGAGGGCGAGCATTCGGCCAGGACGCATGGCGGATGACTCCTCGAGGTTGGCACGTTGGCGTGCGCAGTTGGGCGCACGAAGGAGACGACGAGCGTGACAGCAGGTTGGTTCCCTGGCGTGAGGGGCGTTGCACCCGTGCCAGACTTGCTAGCGTGAGGCTCTGAACTCTTCCCCGGAGGGCGATATGCAGGCGATTTGGAAGGGCACGATCTCGTTCGGCCTCGTCACGATCCCGATCAAGGTGTACTCCGCCACCGAGGAGCGCGACATCTCCTTCCGGCAGGTGCACGAGGCCGACGGCGGCCGCATCCGCTACCGGCGCGTCTGTGAGGTGGACGGTCAGGAGGTCCCCTACTCCGACATCAGCAAGGGCTACGAGCTCCCCGACGGCCGGATGGTGATCCTCAGCAGCGAGGACTTCTCGCAGCTCCCGCTTCCCAGCGCCAAGTCGATCGAGGTGCTGGAGTTCGTGCCCGCCGAGCAGATCGACTCTTTGTACTTCTCTAAGGCGTACTACCTGGCCGCCGACACTGTCGGAGCGAAGCCGTACGTTCTCCTGCGCGACGCGCTCACCAAGACCGGCCAGTGCGCCGTGGTCAAGGTGGCGCTGCGCACGAAGGAGTCACTGGCGCTGCTGCGTGAGCGCGACGGGGCGTTGGTGCTGCAGACGATGATGTGGCCGGACGAGGTCCGCAGCAGCGAGTTCGCGGTGCCCGCCGGTGACATCGACGTCAAGAAGCAGGAGGTGGCGATGGCGGAGTCCTACATCGCGACGCTCAGGGCCGACTTCGACCCAGCGCGCTACCACAGTGACTACCGAGAGGCGTTGGAGGAGCTCGTCGAGGCCAAGGCTTCGGGCCTGCCGATGCCGGAGCAGTCCAGGGACGACGAGCAGACCGCCGACGTCGTGGACCTGGTCGCTGCGTTGCGCGCCAGCGTCGACGCGGCAAAGAAGCGCCGCGCCGGCGGCGGCTCTGGTGACGGTACGTCGTCGAGGTCGACGTCGAAGAAGCCCGCGAAGAAGACCGCGGCGAAGAAGTCGACGTCGAAGCCGTCGAAGGGGTCGACGAAGAAACCCGCGAAGAAGGCCGCCAGCAAGTCGACCAGTAGGACCGCCAGCAAGCAGACGAGGAAGTCTGCCTGAGCCGCACCTGCTCGCTGCGATGGCGCGTGGCAGGATTCGCCTCATGGACGCCATCCCCTCCGTACCCGCCCCAGTCAACGAGCCCAACCTGGACTACGCACCCGGAAACCGTGAGCGGGCCGAGCTCGAGATCCGGCTCGTCGAGCTGCAGAAGGACCAGATCGAGCTCAAGGCCACCATCGGTGGCGAGCAGCGGTTCGGCAAGGGCGAGGAGCTCCGGGTCGTGCAGCCGCACAACCATCAGCACGTGCTCGGTATGACGCGAGGCGCGACGGCTGCCGACGCCAAAGCGGCCATCAAGTCCGCCGGCGACGCAGCCCCGGCCTGGCGGGCGATGTCGTTCGAGGACCGTGCGTCGATCATCCTCAAGGCTGCTGACCTGCTCGCCGGCCCGTGGCGGCAGACGATCAACGCGGCCACCATGCTCGGCCAGTCGAAGACCGCCTGGCAGGCGGAGATCGACGCCGCGTGCGAGCTCATCGACTTCTGGCGCTTCAACGTCCTCTACGCACAGCAGATCCTGAGCGGGCAGCCGATGGCCAACGCCAAGGGGGTGTGGAACCGAACCGACTATCGCCCGCTCGAGGGGTTCGTCTACGCGATCACCCCGTTCAACTTCACCGCGATCGCCGGCAACCTGCCCACCGCGCCCGCACTGATGGGCAACACGGTGCTGTGGAAGCCGGCGGTCACCCAGCAGCTCGCCGCCCACTTCACGATGCGGCTGCTGGAGGAGGCGGGGATGCCTCCCGGTGTGATCAACATGCTTCCCGGCCACGGGGCGGGCGTCTCCGACGTGGCCCTGGCGCATCCCGACCTCGCCGGCATCCACTTCACCGGCTCCACGCCGACGTTCCAGCACCTGTGGCGCACCGTGGGTGAGAACATCTCGTCCTACCGCTCCTATCCCCGCATCGTGGGGGAGACCGGTGGCAAGGACTTCATCGTCGCCCACCCGTCTGCCGACCCCGATGTCGTGCGGACAGCGATGACGCGTGGCGCCTTCGAGTACCAGGGGCAGAAGTGCTCCGCAGCCTCACGCGCCTACATCGCGAGGTCCGTGTGGCGCAAGATCCGCACGGACTTCGTCGCCGAGGTCGACTCGATCACGATGGGCGACGTCACGGACCTGTCGAACTTCATGGGCGCGGTCATCGACGACCGGGCATTCGACAAGCACAAGAAGGCGATCGTGCGGGCCAGGCGCTCCCCGAAGCTCGACGTCGTTGCCGGGGGCAAGGTCGACGACGAGGTGGGTTACTTCGTGCGCCCCACCGTGATCGAGTCAAGCGACCCGACCGACGCGATCTTCGACACCGAGTACTTCGGCCCGATCCTCGCCGTCCACGTGTACGACGACGGCGACTTCGAGGCTGCGGTGCGCCAGCTGGAGTCGTTCTCCAAGTACGCCCTCACCGGGGCGATCATCGCCCAGGACCGTGCCGCGATCGCGTGGGCGATGGAGACCCTGCGTTTCGCGGCCGGAAACTTCTACGTCAACGACAAGCCGACGGGGGCTGTCGTCGGCCAGCAGCCGTTCGGCGGTGCCCGCGCCTCCGGCACGAACGACAAGGCCGGCTCGGCGCAGAACCTGCTGCGGTGGACGTCGCCACGCTCCATCAAGGAGACGTTCGCCCCACCCAAGGACTACCGCTACCCCCACCTCGCCTGACCCTTGGACAGCGTTCACACCAGGCACTGGACGCACAAGTGCTACGCCCGTCGTTGTGAGCGAGTCCGGATTGCGAGAGCTTCGTCAGAACGCGAGTGACCTCGTGCGTCGAGCCGAAGCGGGGGAAAGCATCACCATCACCGTCTCCGGACGGCCGGCGGCCGTGCTCGGACCGTATCGTCGCCGCACCTGGCACACATTCGACGAGATCGCCGACGTTCTTGCCACCCCCACAGATCCGGGCTGGCGTGCAGAGTCAGGGACCGCGGACGACTATCCGCGCGATCCCTGGGACAGCGAGTGAGGGGAATCCTCGATACCAGTCTGCTGATCGCCGATGAGGTCGACGTCATTGCGGGCGAGTTGGCGATCAGCGCCGTGAGCCTTGCGGAGCTGCATTTCGGGGTGCTCTGCGCGCCAGACGACGAATCGCGGGCTGTTCGCCTGCATCGGCTGACCGCCATCGAGAGCCGCTTTGACGCTCTGCCGGTGGACTCCGTCGTGTCTCGGCACTACGGACGATTGGCGGCAGAGCTCCAGCAGGCGGGACGCAATCCGCGGCCACGCAACTTCGACTTGCTCATCGCGGCGACGGCGATGGCCCACGACGCAACTCTGTACACACGTGATCTCGCGGACTTCGCCGGGTTGGAGGATCTGCTGGCCGTCCGGGCAGCGTGACGATCCGGGGTCCGTGAGGAGACGATCAGCCACTCAGCTGCTGCCGAACCACGTGAAGGTCTGCCCCCGACCCGCTCGACGGTCCGACCCGGCGTCTTGCGACCTGCGACATCTCATGCTTGTCTCAATGCCATGTTGCAGGCCAAGAGGACCAGCATGTGGAAGCCCGGCTACGACCTGACTGCGGACGGTCACCCGATCGCGACCTGGGAAAAGTCGATGTGGAAGGAAGGCGGCACCTTCGAGCTGGACGGACGGCGGTACGCGGTCCGGTCCAACATGTGGGGGAACAAGTACGGCATGACGAGCGAGGACGGCACTCCAGTCGCCGCGGCGGACCGATTGGGTCGCAAACGGTGGACGGTGGAGGCAGCCGGTCGGACCTACGAGTTCCAGCGGACTTCTATCTGGGGGCAGAAGCAGGAGCTGCACTCCGCCGGTCAGCGTCTCGGCTCGATCGAACGCACGAGTTTCTGGCGCAGTGATGCGACCGCTGATCTCCCCGGCCTGCCCCTGCCGGTTCAGATCTTCGTGTTCGTCGTCGTGCTCACCATGTGGGACCGAGCCAGCGCGTCGGCAGCCTCGGGAACGAGTGGGTGAGGGCCGGCCAACGCCAGACGTCGCGTCACACTGCCAGCG
>JACDHG010000229.1 GCA_013821195.1 Propionibacteriales bacterium | reverse complement strand
ATGACGCAACCACGGGTGTAACATCGCCGCTCGTGACTCGTCATGATCTCGACCCGGCCTGCCGCGAGGTCGTCATCATGATGGAGGACGGCGTCGGGTTGTCTGCAACCCTCTACCTGCCAGAGGCCCGCCACGGGCCACAACCCTGCATCCTCGAGGCGCTCCCGTACCGCAAGGACGACGTCACGTCATCGTTCCGGCCCGACTATGTGAGGTTCCGCGACGATCACGCGTACGCCGTCTGCCGGCTTGACCTGCGTGGGACCGGGTCCTCGGGAGGGAACGCATTCGACGAGTACGCACGCAGGGAGCAGCTCGACCTGCTTGCCGTGATCGACTGGTTGGCCGGTCAGGACTGGTGCGACGGCAACGTGGGGATGTACGGCACGTCCTACTCCGGTTTCAACTCCTTGCAGGTGGCGTGCGAACGCCCAGAGCAACTGAAAGCGGTCATCGCGATCTATGCGACCGACGACCGGTACACCGACGATGTGCACTATCGCGGGGGCATACTCAAGCTCCTGGACCTGGTGGACTACTGCCACTACATGACGCCGATGAACGCCTTGCCACCGGTGCCCGCGATATGGGGAGAAGGCTGGCGCGAGGAGTGGGTTCGCCGCATCGCCACAACAGAGCCCTGGGTGCTCACCTGGCTGGAGCAGCAGCTCGACGGCGACTACTGGCGTCATGGCTCCGTCCGCCCGGACTACGACCGGATCGCGTGCCCGACCATGATCGTCGCCGGATGGGCCGACGGTTACCGCAACAACACCTTCCGGATGATCGAGCAGCTGCGCGCAAACGGGGTACCGCACCGGCTGGTGGCAGGACCGTGGTCGCACGCGGCGACAGGATCCGCGAGGCCGGGACCTCGGATCGACTCGGTGCCCGAGATGTCGGCGTGGTGGGATCGATGGCTGCGCGGGATCGACAACGGCGTCGACGACGGCCTGGCCCCCGACCGGCCTGCGGTGACCTGCTTCATGCGGTCCTCGACCATCCCGTCCCCGGTACTTGACACCAGCAAGGGGTCGTGGATACGGGAGGAGTGGCCCAGCCCGCGGACGACCATCGAGTCGCGGACCCTCGACGAGCGAACGGACTACCTCGTGCGCCCCGATGTCGGAGTCGACGCGTGGATCGACTGCGCCGGTCACCTCCCGTTCGGCCAGAGCCTCGACCAGCGGTTCGACGACGCCGCCTCGATCACGTGGGAGTGGGACGCCGAAGGCCTCATGCTGCTGGGGCACCCCAGACTCCGATTGAGCATCAGCGCCGACGCATCCACGGCGCATGTCTGCGTGAAGCTCTGTGACGTCTTCCCCGACGGAACGTCGGCACTTGTCTCGCGCGGGACGTTGAACCTCTTCCTTCGCAACGGCTGGGACCGTGTGGAGCCGCTAGAACCCGGTGAGGTGTACGACGTCGTCGTCGATCTGGATGCGTGCGCGTACCGGTTCGCGCCAGGCCATCGGATGCGGCTCTCGATCGCCGGCGCCGACTGGCCGAACACGGCGGCACCGCCGATGCCGGTGAGCATCAAGGCGCATGCAGGCGACCTGATCCTCCCACGATGGCACGGTGACCCTCCACACTCACCGCCCCGGCTGACCCCAAGCGCGGCTCCTGCAGAGGAGGCCGGTGAGGTGGAGTGGAGGATCGAGCGAGACGTCCTTCGCGGCACGACGTCGTGCATCACCGGGTACGGCTCGACGTGGCCCGCGGCATACGATGCAACCGTGTCTGAGCATCGCTCAGGGCGGGTTATGGTGGACACAGCCACGTTCGAGCAGAGCTCGTGGGCAAAAGCAACCTTCGCGGTGAGCTGGCCGGACGTCGAGGTCTCGACGTCTGCGACAATGGATGTCAGGGTCATGCCGACGAGCTACGAGGTGGTGATTGATCTCGTCGCGAGTCAGGGCGTGGAAACGGTCGCCTGCCGACGTTGGGAGCGCTCCATCACCCGTCATGCGTGAAACGGCTCCACCGGCACCCTCCAGCTCACGTGCCGTGGCAGAATCTTGAACCGCCAGGAGGGCGTTGTGAGTGAACCACTGGTAGAAGTGGTTCGAGGAAGCGTCATCGAGGCGATCCACCGGGGCGACCTGGCCATCGTCGACTCGAGCGGTGCCCTCCTGGCCTCGGTCGGAGATCCCCGCACCAAGTTCACCTACTGGCGCTCCGCAGCCAAGCCCTTCCAGGCACTTCCGTTGATCACCAGCGGCGCAGCCGAGCGCTGGGGTCTGTCGTCGCAGGACCTGGCTCTGGTCGCTGGTTCGCACAACGGGGAGCCCGTGCACCAGCAGCAAGCATCCGGACTCCTGCGCAAGATCGGCGCCGACCTGGCTGACCTGGTCTGTGGTGCGCATCCTCCGCTGGAGCCGCAAGCCGCCGCGGACCTGCTGCGACAAGGTGAGGATCCCACCGCCCTTCACAACAACTGCTCAGGCAAACACCTCGGCATGCTCGCTCTGGCGACGCACCTCTCGGCTGATCGCGGCGACTATCAGCTGCCGCACCATCGCGTGCAGACGGCCATTTCGGAGACCATCTCGGTGTTTTCGGGCGTGCAGGAGGACGCAGTGGCGATCGGGATCGACGGGTGTGGCGTCCCCACCTTCGGCACCAGCATCTACCACCTGGCGTTGGCGTTCGCCCGGCTGATGGACCCCAGCAGTCTGAGCGGTCGGCTCCCAGGTGCTGCGGAGGGCATCCGGTCGGCCATGACGGCCAACCCCTATCTCGTCGCCGGCCGCGGTCGTCTCGATACCGACCTCATGCAGACTGCCGGCGGAGGCCTTGTCGCGAAGGGTGGTGCGAGCGGCGTCGAGTGCGTCGGGCTGCCAGGAGGCGTCGGCCTTGCGGTCAAGATCGAGGACGGTGCCACCGGCCCGCCGCCGGCTCCGGGCGGAGTCGTGACGACAGCGGCGCTGCTCCAGTTCGGATTCCTCGATGAGGCTCAGGCCATTTCACTCAGCGCGCACGCCCGTCCGCTGCTTCGCAATGTGGCCGGGCAGGTGGTCGGAAAGGTGCGCCCAGTGTTCGACCTGGTACTGCAGTAGGGCGCCAAGCCCGTCAGTACGCCGCTGCCGGGACCGGTTCGGTCATGGCCGGCGCTGGACGGCCTCGATCGTCTTCTCCAGCTGTTGTATGTGTGCGGCTTTGTGCCCCAGCACGTACCGGTCGAGGAACTTTGTCAGCGGCTCGGGACCGTACTTGCGATTGTGTGCGAGCCGGTCGAGGTGCTCGTCGCGAAGCTCGGCCAGCTGTGCCGCTAGCACGTCGAGGGCTGCGTCGAGCGCGCCCCGTAGTTCGTCGAGGCCCTGGCCCTCGGCCGCGGCGACGGCGGCGAGCCGATCCGCGTGCTCGTGCGTGCGTCCGACTGCGGTGCCTTCCTGCTTCAGCTGGGCGGCCAGATCGACCGAGAAGTAGCGCGAGAACTCGGCGACATGGGCGAGATTCTGCGTTAGCGTCCACTCATCCCCACCGGGATCGGCGTGCAGAAGGTCCGCCGGGATCTGCGCCGCGAGCTCGCGCAGACGCTCGTCCAGCTGGTCGTTGGAGGCCCGGACGGCGTCAGAGCGTGCTTCGTCCGGTGCGTCAGCAGTCATCCTTCCTCCTCGACACAGGTGTTGACCATCTCGCCCAGCCCTTCGACGGCGGTACGCACGCGCTGACCCGGACGCAGGTGGACCTCCGGTTCGCGGCCCGCTCCCACCCCCGAAGGCGTGCCCGTCGCGATCACGTCTCCGGGTTCGAGCGTCATGATGATGCTCAGGTACCGGACGAGCTCGACCGGCGAGAAGATCAGGTCCGAGGTGTTCCCTGACTGCATCTCCTCGCCGTCGACCTCGCAACGCAGCTCCAGATCGCTCGGGTCGTCGACCTCGTCACTGGTCACCAGCGCCGGACCGAGTGGTGTCGTCGACTCGAAGGTCTTTCCCTGCAGGAACTGGTTGGTCCGGAACTGCCAGTCCCGCACCGAGACGTCGTTCAAGATCGTGAAGCCGGCGATGGCCTCGCGAGCGGCGGCCTCGTCGGCGTGACGGACCGGCTCGCCGATCACCACTGCGAGCTCGACCTCCCAGTCCACCTTCTCCGAGACACGCGGCAGGATGATCGGGTCGCGGGGCCCCACCAAGGCTCGTGCGAACTTGGCGAAGATCGTCGGATGCACCGGTGGCTCTCGACCCATCTCCGTGATGTGGCTCGCGTAGTTCAACCCGACGCAGATGATCTTCCGGGGAGCCGGGATCAATGGCGCCAGGTCTGCCTCGT
>JACDHG010000228.1 GCA_013821195.1 Propionibacteriales bacterium | reverse complement strand
AGTTCAACGGCTTCACGCTGGCCAACTGGTCCGACCCGTGCTCCTCCTACGGCATGTGCGACGCGGTCGCCAAGAGCCTGCAGATCGGTCTGCTGGCCACCGTGGGCGCGACGTTGCTCGGCACCCTTATGGCCTTCGCCATGGCGCGGCACCACTTCCGCGGACGCAGCATCGCCAACGTCGGGATCTTCCTGCCGATGGCGTCGCCGGAGATCGTCATGGGCTCGTCCCTGCTCGCCCTGTTCGTGTCCGCAGGGTTCGCCGGACAGCTGGGCTTCGCCACCATCCTGATCGCCCACATCATGTTCTGCCTGTCCTTCGTCGTCGTGGCGGTCAAGGCGCGCCTGTCCGGCATGGACAACGGGCTCGAGCAGGCGGCGATGGACCTGTACGCCAACGAGTGGCAGACCTTCTGGCGAGTGACGTTCCCGCTGGTCTTCCCCGGGATCGTGGGCGCCGCCCTGCTCGCGTTCTCGCTGTCCTTCGACGACTACATCATCACCAACCTGGTCGCCGGACAGAGCCAGACCTTCCCGATGTACGTGTGGGGCGTGTCCCGTCGCGAGATCCCACCGCAGATCAATGTCATCGGCACTGCCATGCTCCTGGTCTCGATACTCGTCGTGGTCATGGCTGAGGTCGTACGTCGGGGGCGGAACCGGGCATGACATCGGACCTGGAGCTCCACTCGTGATCGATGACACCGCACCGCACGCGTCACTGCTCGCCCGCCACCGCGAGGTCATGCCGACCTGGATGTCACCGTTCTATGACCAGCCGATCGAGATCGTCTCCGGCTCGGGGGTGCGGGTCACCGACGGCGAGGGCCGTACGTACCTGGACTTCTTCGCCGGCATCCTCACCAACATGCTGGGGTACGACGTACCGGAGGTGCGCGACGCGATCCAGCGGCAGCTGGGCACCGGCGTCGTCCACACGTCCACGCTCTACCTGATCCGTCAGCAGGTCGAGCTCGCGGAGAAGATCGCCGGGCTGTCCGGCATCCCGGACGCCAAGGTGTTCTTCACCGCGTCGGGCACCGAGGCCAACGAGGCGGCACTACTCATCGCGACGCAGCACCGGCGCAGCAACCAGGTGATCGCGCTGCGCAACAGCTACCACGGTCGTACGTTCGCCACCACCGGCATCACCGGCAACCGGGGCTGGTCGGCGTCGAGCCTGTCGCCGCTGAACGTGATCTACGCGCAGAGCGGCTACCGGTTCCGCTCCTCGTTCGGCGTGCTCGACGACACGGCCTACATCGACGCGTGCGTACGGGACCTGCGCGAGCTGATGGCGACTGCCACCGCCGGTGACGTGGCGTGCATGATCGCCGAACCGATCCAGGGCGTGGGCGGTTTCGCGGTCCCGCCGGACGGTCTGTTCGCCGCGTACCAGCAGGTGCTCGCCGAGACCGGGATCCTGTTCGTCAGCGACGAGGTGCAGACCGGGTGGGGCCGTACCGGCGAGCACTTCTGGGGCATCGGCGCCCATGGAGTGACACCGGATGTGATGACGTTCGCCAAGGGCCTCGGCAACGGCGCCTCGATCGGCGGTGTCGTGGCCCGTCGTGAGGTGATGGACTGCCTCGGAGCCAACTCGATCTCGACCTTCGGCGGCAATCCGCTGTCGGCTGCTGCTGCCAACGCGACCCTGGACTACGTGCTGGACAACGACCTGCAGCGGCACTGCGCGACGGTCGGCAAGCTGCTGATGGACGGGCTGCAGACGGCGTGCGCAGATCTGCCGATGGTCGCAGAGGTACGCGGGCGGGGCTTGATGATCGGTCTCGAGCTGGTTGGTCCCGACGGGTACGCACCGGACCCGGCAGCGGCGGCCGCGGTGCTGGAGGCGGCACGCGAGCGCGGACTGCTGATCGGCAAGGGCGGCCTGCACGGCAACTGCCTGCGGCTCGCGCCGCCGATGACGCTCAGCGAGGCCGACGCCCGTGAGGGGCTGGACGCGCTGGGGGACGCCCTGCGCGCGCAGGCGTGACTGCGGTGCCGGACGCGTGTCGGTGACCCTGGCAGTGTGGCGATGTGTCAGCTGGCCTTGCGCCCGAGTACGACGAGGTACTGCGCGGGGAACACGACGGGGTGGGCGGGTGTCCCGCATGTGGCACCGCAGCGGGAATCTTCACGGGACAGATCTTGCGGGGAGGTCGGGGGGAGCACCTCGGTGACCTACGTCGTTGTCGGGAGGGCCTCCTCAGCCGACGTGTTGGCTCGACCGGAGCGTGAATGTGGTTGCAGTTGCTGGCGTAGCCCTTCGAGATCGCCGAGGATCCATGCCGAGGCCAACTTTCCCTCGGCGCTCGTGAAAGCTGGGCTCTTGGACCCTGTCCGTGGGTCAGGCGGTGGCGGTTCGGCCGGGTAGCGGTGGCCAGTAGCCGCCGAGGGCGAGCATGGCCCAGGTGGAGCCGTGGGTCGGTCTTGGCGATCCAGGCCAGCTTCTCGGTCTGCTTGTCGGTGAGGTTGTCGAGGTTCTTCCACAACGCTGCCGCACCGCTCCGCGTGCCTCGTTCCACGCGCTACGGCGGACCTCATCGAGTGCCTGGGTGGCCCACCGCACGACATGGAATGGATCGGCGCACTGCACCGTGTTCGGGCACCGCTCGGTGACCACGGCCGCGACCCATGGGGCTGCGTCGGCTGAGACGTGGATGATCGCCGCACACCGTTCGATTGCCGAGACGACCTCTCCTTCTCGAACAGGCCGCGGGTGCCGTTGTAGAGGAACGACGCCGAGATCTTCTTGCCCTGGGTATCCCGCGGGTAGCCCTCTCCACCACGCCGCGCCCGGCCTGCGCGATGAGGTCCAGCGCCCCGCGGAGCGCGGCCGCGGAGACGCCCTGGCGGCGGTGGTCACGGTCGATGAAGAAGCAGGTGAGCCGGTAGTCGGGCACCAGGTCCTGCTCCTTCTCGTACTGCGCCCGGTGATAGATGCTCGGCAGCTCCTCCGGAGTGCCGTACTCGCACCACCCCACCGCCACGTCGCCGTCGAAGACCAGGGCGGCGTGCGCCATGCCGTCTTCGACCAGCCGGTGCTTCAGGTCACGGTTGTCTTCCGGGCTCTGCTGCTGCCTCTACGGGAAGTCCGGGTGGAAGTAGGTGCACCAGCACCCGTTCCACACACCGTTGTGCTTCTGGGCCAGCGCCGCGAATGCCTCCCACGTCGCGGGTGTCAGCGCCTTGATCTCGAAGTCACCCGTGTCGGTCCTCGCCCGCGTCGACCCATGTCCTGGGCAAAGTGAACCACGGAGCGCCCCCGTTCGGACGACCGGGAGTGGCGCGCGCTGTGACCGGGCGTAATCGAGCGGCTGCGAGCCGAGATGGCCCGGTGACCGAACGAGAGGGGTCGCTGAGATCAAAGTCAGGTGCCGGACGCCGATCGTCCGGAAGCTGGGTACGGTCTCGTTTACGGACATGCTGACGGGCGACCAGATCGTCGAGGCCAACCTGACCGACTGGCGCAAGCTGGGTCAGGGGCTACATGCACGCTACCTGGTCGGCGTCTTCGGCACCGGCGTACGGTTCGTCGCCGCAGTGGGCGAGGCCGGCGACGCGCTCGGCCACCACCCGCGCGTGACGATGAGCGACGGGTACGTCGATCTCAAGCTGCTCAGCGACGACGCCGTCTACCGCGACGACGAGGGCACCGAGCACGTCGTCGACTGGGTGACCCAGCAGGACGTCGACCTCGCGCGACGGGTCACCGAGATCGCCGCCGAGCAGGCGGTCGACGCCGACCCGGCCTCGATCACCACGATCGAGCTCGGCCTCGACACGGCGCACGCCGCGACGATCTCCCCGGTGTGGGCGGCCCTGCTGACCGGGAGCACCGAGGCCCGGAGCCGCGGGACCATCGGCGACGACGTCCGGGGACGCCACGGGACGGGTACCAGTCCTGTGGTTCCAGGACACCGACGAGCACGAGACCTGACCGGCGAGCTCGAAGTCCTAGCCTTGCCGGAGGTATTGACATGAGGCAACAGGGGACCGTGTGTACGGCGTCGCGGCTGCCGGCCAGCTCGCGGCGGAAGGACGCGCCTTGCCGATCTCTGTTGGGGACGGCCGGAGGCGCCCTGGGTCCCTCACCTGCTGGGACGCAACCGCGCCCCTTCCGTGACCCGGATTCAGGTCCTATGATGGTGTGGTGGAGACGACGTCGATGGCTGACCTGAAGGCGCACTTGTCCGAGTACGCCGACCGCGCCGAGAAGCAGGGCGAGCGGTTCACCATCACTCGCAATGGTCGCCCGTCCGTGGTGATGGTGAGTTCCGAGGACTTCGCAGCCCTGGAGGAGACGATCTTCTGGCTCTCCCAGTCCGGCATCCGTGAGGACCTGGCC
>JACDHG010000071.1 GCA_013821195.1 Propionibacteriales bacterium | reverse complement strand
CCGCCGAACTTCTTGACCAGGTCGGTGTAGCCACCCGCCACCAATGCGTCTATCGGGTCTTCGTGGTCGTAGGAGTTGAGGTCGCCGATGATGAGCTGGTCGGGATCCCCGCTCCCGGTCGGGTCCGTGGCGAGGTGGTCGACGATGGCCTCGGCGGCGCGGGTGCGGGTGCCGTTGCAGTTGGCCTGGCCGTCACCGAGATCCGGGTCGCCGGTGCACGCCGAGCCCTTGGACTTCAGGTGGTTGACCGACACGGTGAACCGCTCCCCGGAAGCGACCTCGTCGAACGTCTGCGTCAGCATCGGGCGGCTCTTCTGGTCGTCGAACCGAGGGTCGTCCGCCGAGTCCAGCACGTCGAACTCTCCCGCGAGGCTGACCACGCCCGGCTTGTACAGCATGCCCACCCGGATCGCGTCGGTCCCGATGACGCCGGTGTCGACGTACGCGTAGGTCCCTGTGCCGAGCCGCTGATTGAGCCCGGCGACGAGGTCGGCTGCCGGCTGGACTCCTGGGGTGTTCTCCATCTCCATCAGCCCGACGACGTCCGCGTCGAGCTCGGCCAGCGCCGCCAGGATCTTGTCCCGCTGGCGCTGGAACTCGTTGGGTTGGTCGGCGTCTGCGCCGCGACACTCCTGCTTGTTGCCGGCCGGTCCACAGTCGACTGTGTTTCCGCCTTGGTCCAGCGTCAGGAAGTAGTTGAGCACGTTGAAGCTTGCCACCTGGATGTCGCCGCCGACAGGCGGGGCGTCGGTGGGTCTGGGGTTCTTGGCCGTGTAGTCGCCGTACGCGGTGGGTTGGAGGCGGTAGAGCCCGAACGACTGGTCCAGGATCCCCGTGATCCCGGTGATCGTGTCGCCACCTCGGAAACGGTTCTCCAGGCTGAACGGCTGCCCGTTGCCCGGGTGTGGGATCGACGACGGGTTCTGCGAGGTGGAGGCGTCGTCGATCGTGATGATCCGGTTCTTGTAGTCGGCGGCGAGGGCCCGGGCCTCATCCCCCGGCTCGACGACGGCGGTCGGCGTGTAGAGGCGGTCCCAGCCGTTCGGCGGCTTCGCGACCACGACCTCGCCGAAGCGGACGTAGTTGAAGTACTCGCCGATCACCAGCTCGTCGACCAGCGTGACCTGCATACCCTCATAGCGCTCCAGGTCACCGGGCGAGCCGAGCGGGAATGTGACACCCGTGGGCACGATGGCCGGCACGGCGCCGTCGCACGCCTTGACGGTCGCGTCGGTGAGCTGGGTCTTGCCGCCGAACTCTTTCACGGTGCCGGTCACGCGGGCTACCGACCCGACCGTGGGAGTGGCCTGCCCGGACAAGAACACGAAGATGCCCTCGGACGTCAACGGGTCGCCGTCGGCGTCAGCGGCCTCCTCCTGAAGGAAGAACCCGCCGAGCATCGACGCGGTGACGACACCCTCGACGGTCTGGGTGCCACCGAAGGCAGGGTCGAACGAGGTGCCGGAACCTTGAATCTGGTGGACGAACGTCGCCGCGTCACCACAGTCGCCGACGGGCGGCGGGGGCGGGGGCGGGGGCACGCAGGCCCCGCCACACGAGACCGGCGAGGGAGAACCGACGGTGAAGTCCGCGGAGTTGTTGTCGGTGTCGGCGCCGACGGCGTTGCGGCTAGCCGAGGTCGTGTTGCTGAGCGTGGCGGTCGGCGCGGTCTCTGAGTCGTTGGCTGCCGTTCCGTAGCCGACGTAGTCGGCGACGCCAGGAGCGGTGTCGCAGTTCGGAATCGTGCATGACAATGCCGTCTGGTTGCTGACGAGGGCGACCTTGCCCGCCGCGCCAGCCATGGCGATGGTGCCAGTGGCGTCAGGCGCTGGCAGCGGCGTCGTGCCACCGGTGCCTGCTGCCTCCTGGACAAGATACGTCTCGCCGGCCGGGATCTGACCGCTCAGGTTGGTGACGGCGTACGACGTTCCGGTCGATGACGCGTACTGCACTGAGTAGCCGGAGACGTCGACGGTCGTGGTGCCGATGTTCCTCAGCTCGATGAAGTCGTTGGTGAGCGTCGCGCCGGAGTTGCCGCCGCCGCCGTACACCTCGTTGATCACGAGTGTCGTGGAGGGGGCGGCCTGCGCCGGGGTGGCCGGCAGGGCGACGAGGGCCGCGACCACGGCCCCGGAGAGGACGGCGGCGAGGGCGCGCCGGCGCGTCAGAAATCGTGAGGTCACAAGGGGTTCCCGTCAGGAGTGGTGAGGGTGTCCGAGCCAACCTAGGCCACTCGGCCCCGAATGTGGAGTCCGGCAGGTGAACAAATAGACATTTTTCGCGCGTCCGACGGGAAGGCTCACTCGTTGTGACCACCATCCGAGCCTGTGGAGGTGGCTAGGCTGAGCGCCATGGCGAGCCCGTCGACGGAGATCGAGGTCGAGGGCACGGCGGTGCGCGTCTCCAACCCAGACCGGGTCGTCTTCCCGGCCACCGTCTCCACTCCCGAGGCGACGAAGCTCGACGTCGTGACCTACTACGCGAGCGTCGGCGAGGCGATCCTGCGGGCGCTTCACCTCAGACCCACCACGTTGGAGCGCTGGCCGAAGGGCGTCAACGAGGGCATCAAGCAGGCAACCCGCGCCGACCCGCATGGCGACGCGTTCTTCCAGAAGCGGATCCCGAAGGGCGCGCCGTCATACGTCGAGACAGCGCACATCACGTTCCCCTCCGGTCGGTCAGCCGACGAGATCTGCCCGACCGAGCCGGCCGTCGCGGCGTGGGCGGCTCAGATCGGGACCATCACGTTCCATCCCTGGCCGGTACGGCGGTCGGACGTCGACCACCCGGACGAGCTGCGGATCGACCTTGACCCGCAGCCCGGCACCGACTTCGCAGCCGCCGTACGAGTCGCGGGGGAGGCGCGTGGGCTGCTCGACGACCTCGGCATCCGGGGATTCCCAAAGACGTCGGGCAACCGCGGGGTCCACATCTACGTACGCATCGAGCCGCGTTGGACGTTCACCGACGTGAGGCACGCGGCGATCGCCTTCGGTCGTGAGCTCGAGCGCCGGATGCCTGGCCGCGTCACCACGAAGTGGTGGAAGGAGGAACGTGGCGAGACCATCTTCGTCGACTACAACCAGAACGCCCGCGACCGCACCATCGCCAGCGCCTACAGCCTCCGGCCGCTGCCGGGTGGGCCGGTGTCGACGCCGGTGACGTGGGAGGAGCTCGACGGGCTCGATCCGCGCGAGTTCACGTTGCGGACCGTCCCGTCCCGCGTCGCCGCGCGCGGGGACCTGCACGCCGAGATCGACGACGTCCACCACTCGCTCGAGCCGCTGCTCCAGATGTACGAGGCGGATCAGGCCGACGGCGAAGGCGACATGCCCTACCCGCCCGACTACCCGAAGATGCCCGGCGAGCCTCTCAGGGTCCAACCTTCCCGCAAAGCGCGTGTGACCAGCGAAGATGCCTGACTGACCAGCGCGTGTCCGGTTAGCCCCGACGTGCCCGAAGGCTCAGTAGCGATCCTGTCCTTGCCGAGGAGGATCACCATGAGCAGCGACTCTCCGCAACGCAAAAGGGAAACGATGTGAAGAGGGCGCTAGCATGATGCCTCCAAGTGATTGGTTTGCTGTCACCTGTGTATACGGCTGCGAAGGCGAAACCGTTCAGACCGATCAGACAAATCTGAGGCCCTTCAACGACGGGTGCCGGCGACCCCAGCGACTACCTCACCACGAACGCGTCAAGCACGGTGTTGTTGTTCGTCGCGGCAGACCGTTTGTCTCCGGTGAACTCGATCCGGATCCTGTGCTGGCCCGTCGGGAGGTCCGCTGAGTTGAAGAGCGTCACCCGGTGCCGGGTGACCTGGGAGTAGCCGTCCACCCTGGCCACCCGGCGTCCGTCGATGAAGACGCGGCTGATGCCGTTGGTGCGGGCGGTGCGGCTCAGCCACCGCACCCCGGTGCCCTCGAAGATCAGGCTCGCAGTTGCCGGCCCAGCGGTGGCGAACGCGGATGCGCCAGCTGAGTCCTTGACGGCCGGAGAACGAAGCCAGCGGCCGGTGCGGCTGACGAGTGAGTGGTCCTGTTCGTACCTGCCCGGCGCCGCCACCGGCGCGAAGACCACCTCGACGTCCGTCGGACTGTCCATCCTGAAGGTGCATTCCAATCCGGAGCAGGCCGCGCCCTTCCAGTCGACGACGGAGAACCCGGCATCCGGAGTGGCCCTCAAGGTGACCACGGTGCCGGGCGCCAGCTCCTCGAAGCAGTCGCCACCGCAGTCCACGCCGTCGCGGTAGCTGCTGCCCTTGACCAGTCCTGTCCCCGGACCGGACTTGGTGACGGTCAGCAACTGAAGGGTGCCGTCGAGGGACTGGCGGTCTGCCGGGCACGCGTCGGCCAGCGTCATACCGGCTGGGGCCGGCTGCTGGTTGGCCGCCGCCGCATAGGCAGCCAAGGACGGCTTGGGTTGGTCGTCGACACCGATCACCCCGGTGCGGTTCGGCCAGGGGGCGGTGCCCGCGGGCCTTACGTCGTGCCACTGGAACTGCACCGCGGCAAGGATGTGCAGCTCCTCGCGTAGCTCCCGCAGCCGGGTCGTCGCGGCATACAGGAGCGCGCCCTGGCACTGCGGCGTGGGGGCGACGATGTACGGGTGGACGCCCTCGCTCGCCCAGCCGTACTCGGTGACGATCACTGGTTTCGCCGCGTCCCCGTGGCGGACGGCGATCGCGCGCTGGCCGCGGATGTAGGCGACCATCGCGCCGACGTCGCGGGCATACGGGTTGAGGCTGAGGACGTCGAAGTAGTCCTTCGCGCCCAGGCCGTAGAGCCGATCCAGGTAGCCGCCTCTGGTGCCGCCGCCGGTGTTCGTCATCGAGCCCAGCACGATCTTGGCGGCCGGGTCGGCGGCCTTGATCGCGATCGAGACGGCCTTCAGCAGCTCGAGGTACTCGGCGGGGTCGGGCGATTGTTGGCCCTTCCACCAGGACTTGTAGTCCGGCTCGTTCCAGACCTCCCAGTGGGTGATGGGGACGTAGGGCTCGCGACAAGGCGGAGGTGGCAGCCCCGGCAGCCGGGGCGGGTCGCACCAAAATCGACCGTTGGTGCCGTAGCGCTCCACCATCTTGGTCGCGAAGCGTGCCATGGTCTGCGGGTCATCGGGCGGGTAGGGTGCGCCCGAGTACCCCTCCGGCTCGGAGTTGTAGAACTTCGGCGGGTAGAGGAGGGTCGGCAGGATCTGAACGCCGCTCTCGGACGCGTCAGTCACGAGCTGGTCCATCCGGCCCCAGTTGTAGACGCCGGGTGACGTCTCCATCCGGTCCCACCAGATGTACTGCCGGACCAGGCCCACCCCGTTGTCGGCTTGCCGGGTCAGCTCCTTCTGGTTGAAGGTCCTTTCCATGCTCAGCCCGTCGGACCAGGTGCCGTAGAACGGAAGTGCCGGGTCCCCCGCAGCCGGCGCCGAGGCCGCCTGTGCCGACGGACCCAGACCTGGCGACGCGGTTACGCACGCCACCGAGACAAGTGCGACGAGTGTCCTTACATACCGCGTACCTCTGCGCACCACTGGTCGCTCCCCTCCGTGCACCACGTCCTGCCCCCTTAACGAGCAGCGTACTGCGAGGTCACGCAGACCGCCGGCGAAGTGCGAGCCTGCGCCCTGCCGAGACGACATGCGGATCGCGCCGCAACGCCGGGCCGCTCAGCGGCAGATGCCGGCCACCAGGTGGTAGTGGCGGTCGACGGTGACCTCGGTGTCACCGGTGCGGTAGTGGTCGAACTCCTCGACCAGGTCTCGGCGCAGAGAGGTTGCCCGGTCCTCGGGAAGCATCTCCAGCAGGGTCTTGAGCGGTCCGAGACCCGCAGTCATCTCGGCGAGCATCCGCTCCGCAGACTCCGACCGCCACGGCGCGTTGTGGCGGGTGATCGTCAGCTCGAAGCTCGGCCCGAGCAGCTCTCTGACGTACTCCTCGTCACCCCAGTCGATC
Source organism: Propionibacteriales bacterium (assembly GCA_013821195.1). Classification (GTDB taxonomy): domain Bacteria; phylum Actinomycetota; class Actinomycetes; order Propionibacteriales; family Nocardioidaceae; genus JACDHG01. The sequence continues at coordinate 4,795 of JACDHG010000071.1, read as the reverse complement.
GACTCGCCTGCCTCAGGCGGTGGTGGTGGTGCGTATGCCGCGAGGACGTCGAAGAGGTCGGACACCTGGCTGTCGCGGGTCCAGGCGGTCAGGGCGAGCCGTCCACCCGACCTCGTCACGCGGGCGAGCTCTCGGGCGACTGCTCGGTGGTCGGGCGCGAAGATGGCGCCGACCGAGGACGTGACGATGTCGTAGGACGCGTCGTCATAGGGCAGCGCCTCGCAGTCGGCGACCTCGAACCGGACGTCGAGCCCCTCGGAGAGCCGCCGGGCGGTGTCGACGAGGGCCGGTGACAGGTCGGCGCCGAGGATGTCTGCTCCCGTGCGCATCGCGGCTCGTGCCAGGTCACCGGTGCCGCAGGCGACGTCCAGCCACTGGTCCCCAGGTCCGGCAGCCACGGAGTCGATCACCACGGCATACATGCTGGTCAGAGTCGCGGCCAGCGTCTCGAACGGCGCCGCTCCCCACATCGCGGCCTGCCGATGCTTGAGCTCACTGAAGTCCATCGTCGTCTCTCCCTGCGGTCCCGCTCGCGGATCTGGCGGCTACATGCCGGTGATGCCTTGGCCCGAGCCTGACTCGGAATCGAGCGGCTCGTGCTCGATGAGGTGCAAGACGGGGACACCGAGCCTGCGTCGCGCCTTGGATGTCCAGTCGACGTGGAAGAACTCGGCGACGACGTGGGGGCGTGTCATCACGATGACCTCGGCGGCCTGCCGCTCCCTGGACACTCGTTCGAGCAGGTCGATCGGGTCGTCGGGGCTGAACTGCCCACTGGCCGCGTGGCCGGTCGCCTCCAAGGCTGCCGTGCTGACCGTGACGGCATTGTCGGCGTGCTTGTTGATCTCCTCCTGCGCCTGCTTCGCGTCGAGGTGGTCACTGACGACGGGGGGTGCAGCGAGGACCTCGCTCGCGGCGAGGGCACCGAGGGCAGTCTCCACCCTCAGCTGGGCGTTCTCGCAGGGGATCAGCACGTGGTAGTGCAGCGGCTCCTCGATCGACTCGTGCAGAGATGCGACCTCCGCGGCGTCGGCGGGAGTCAGGGCCTGTTCGGCCAGGACGATCACGTCGTACATGGCAGCGCTCCTTCGAGGGCACTCCAGCCCTCACCTGAGAGTGCCATCATGCTCCCGTCACGGCGTCGTGCCCAGGCCCTCGGCGCACAATGGCCCGCGTGTCAGCGCAAGATGTCGTCCAAGTCGTAGCTGACGGGCTCCTCGAGCTGCTCGTACGTGCACGACTCGGGGGTCCGGTCAGGCCGCCACCGCTTGAACTGGGTCGTATGCCGGAAGCGGGTGCCCTCCATGTGGTCATAGCCGACCTCGGCCACCATGACCGGCTCGAGCGGCACCCACGAGAGGTCCTTGCCCGCGTTCCACCGCGACTGGGCGCCGGGCATCCGGTCGCCGCCTCCCTCCGCGGCCGCCCATGCGGCCCAGGGGTGGTCTGCCGGGCCGACGACCAGCGACTCGAGCTCAGTGATCAGCTCGGCACGCCTGGCCGCCGGGAAGGCCGCAGACACCCCGACATGCTGGAGCTTGCCGTCGCCGTCGTACAGGCCGAGCAACAGCGACCCGAGCAGCGGCTCGTCGGGTTTCGACGTCTTGTGCAGCCGATAGCCGGCAAGGACGACGTCCGCGGTCCGCTCGTGCTTGACCTTCAGCAGCGTCCGCTTCCCAGGCTGGTACGACGCCGCCAGCGGCTTGGCCACCACCCCGTCGAGACCGGCACCCTCGAAGCTGCCGAACCACTCCGCTGCCTGCGTCTCGTCGGTGGTGGCACGAGTCAGGTGGACGGGTGCCCGTGCCGTGGCGAGCGCGGCTTCGAGCAGGGCTCGCCGCTCGCCCTGTGGCAGCTCCATGAGGTCCCGGTCGCCGAGGGCGAGCAGGTCGAAGGCGACGAACGAGGCAGGGGTCTCCACGGCGAGCTTCTGGACGCGGGAGTCGGCGGGATGGATGCGTTCGAGCAGCCGCTCGAACTCGAGCCGCCCCTCCATGGCGATGATGATCTCGCCGTCGACGACGCAGCGGTGCGGCAGCGACTCCTTGGCTGCCGCGACCACGTCGGGGAAGTAGCGGGTCAGTGGGCGCTCGTTGCGGCTCCCCAGCTCGACCTCGTCCCCGTCGCGGAAGACGATGCAGCGGAAGCCGTCCCACTTCGGCTCGTACAGCAGGCCACCCTCGTGCGACTCGGGGACCGGAATCGCCCTCGTCGCCTTGGCGAGCATGGGAGACAACGGCGGCATCACGGGTAGGTCCATGGAGGCTCTCCTCAGGTGGTCGTGTAGCGGCAGAACAGCTCGCCGTCGGACTCGAGCAGGTGGCGCAGCCGCAGCGGTACGGCGGGTTCGATCGGGTTGCCATGAGTGAGGTGAAGCCGATCGCCACCGAGCACACGTGGCGTGAGCGTGAGGCACAGCTCGTCGAGCTGCCCCGACGCGACGAGGTCGCGCATCAGCGACGGCCCGCCCTCGCACAAGATGCGTTGGTAGCCGTGGCCGATCAGTGAGTCGAGCGCGAGGCCGAAGTCGACGTCGTGCTCACCGGCGACGATGACCGGGGCCGTCTCCTCAGCATGCGCGCGGAGGTCGCCCGGTGCCGACTCGGTGGTGACGACGATCGTGGGGGCCGACCCACCCGCCAGTAGCCCAGGGTCGACGTCCAGTGACCGCGACACGACCGCCAACGCGGGGACAATGGCCAGGCCCAGCCGGCTGCGCAGGTCGGTGTCGACCTCGGAAGCCGCGACGGGCTGGTAACCCTCGACCCTCGTCGTGTTGGCGCCGACCAGCACGACGTCGCACAGCGACCGCAGCAGCGCGAACACCTGCTGGTCGGCCGCGCTCGACAGCGACCCAGCCTTGCCGTCACTGCCCTGGGCGGCGCCGTCCAGTGTGGTGACGAAGTTGGCGCGGACCCAGCGGCGATCCACCGGGTAGGCATACAGCTCGGCCAGGTCGTCATCGCTGAGCATGCTGGGACTGGCGGGAAACAGGGACTGCACGCCCATGATCCTGCCACCCCGCGGTTCTCGTCTGCGCAGTCAGCGGGTGTCGGAGACAATGGTGCGATGACTGACTCTGTGGCCGAGCTGCTGCGCTTGCCGCTCGGACCCGTCGATCTCGCCGCCATCGACCCGCGCGGCATACCCGGCTTCGACGGGGACAAGGCGGCCGGCAAGCGCGCGCTGGCTGCGCTCGGTGCTCCGCTTGCCGATCTCCAGGAGCGGCTGTACGCCGAGTCGAAGGCCGGCGGCACCCGGCGCATCCTCATCGTGCTGCAGGGCATGGACACGTCGGGCAAGGGTGGTGTCGTGCGGCACAGCCTGGCGGACCTGGACCCGCAAGGGATCGCGCTGGCGTCGTTCAAGGCACCCACCGACCAGGAGCGTGAGCACGACTTCCTGTGGCGGATCGAGCAGCGGCTGCCGGCGGCCGGCATGGTGGGCGTCTTCGACCGCAGCCACTACGAAGACGTGCTCATCGCGCGCGTCCGTGCCTTGGTGGAGGAGTCGGAGATCGAGTGTCGCTACGACGCCATCAACGAGTTCGAGAGGCGGGTCGTCGCCGACGGGGTCACCGTCGTCAAGTGCATGCTGCACATCTCCAAAGAGCAACAGAAGGAGCGGCTGCTCGCCCGACTCGACGACCTGACCAAGCACTGGAAGTTCAACCCCGGTGACATCGACGAACGGTCGAAGTGGGACGACTACCAGCAGGCGTACGAGCGCGCACTGGAACGCTGCAACACCTCTCCCGCCCCGTGGTACGTGATCCCCAGCGACCGCAAGTGGTACCGCAACTGGGCCATCGCGAAGCTGCTGCTCGAACACCTGCAGGTGCTGGGGCCGCAGTGGCCCGTCGCCGACTTCGACGTCGAGGAGCAGAAGGCCAGACTCGCCGACAGCTGACCGCCGCGCTGAGGGTCAGGTTTGCCGCGCTGAGGGGTCACGTTTGCCGCGCTGAGTGGAGGCGTCAGGCGGGTATCTGCACGAGCTGCAGCGCGCCGACGGAGTAGCGGGCAAGGATCAGACGAGCCAGCTCGTCGTGAGCGCCCAACGGCCGCGACACGGCGACCGCGCCTGCCTCGAGGGCGAGCTCTTCGGCGCGGTCGGTGAGCTCGCCAGGGGCGACGACGAGCGAGCCGACTGCGACGTACCGCTTGCCTTGCCGGCGCCACTCACGCACCGCCTCGCCTGTCGACGGGGGTGCATCCGATGCGAAGGCGACCGTCGTCGGCAGCCTGTGCCGTTGACCCCACAGCCGTGCGACCCGTGCGATCGAGGCGCTCACCCGAATATCAGCCGAGCCTGTCGCCGCGAGCACGAGCGCATCGAGCTCACGGACCCGCGCAAGCCGCAGCGCCTCGCGCAACCGTTCGTCGAGCATCGACAGCAGCCCCGCGTCGGGACCGATGACAGCGGCCGCGGTCACGGTGACGTTGGCGTAGTCCTCGTTCACCCGGTGTATGACAGCGGGCAGGTCGACCTTGGCGTGATATGTCGACGTCAGCAGCAGAGGTACGACGACGGCCTCGCTGCGACCCTTGGCGGCCAGGCGGCCGACGACCGTGTCGAGGTCAGGGCGGACCTGGTCGAGGAAGGCCAACTCGATGCGCAGCCCAGGGCGCAGCCTCTTTGTGGTGGCGACGATCTCGCGCACGGCCCCTGCGGACCTGGGGTCGGCACTGCCGTGGGCGAGGGCGATGAGCGTGGGAGCGGTCATGAAGTGGATTCCGCATCTGTGTCGTGTTGGTGCCTGCACATCGGCCGCTGCGGCTTCGTTGCCTGGTATCAC
>JACDHG010000227.1 GCA_013821195.1 Propionibacteriales bacterium | reverse complement strand
GCTCAGAACCAGGTCGAACCGGACGCCGGAGAGCAGTCCTGACAGTGTGAGTGCTGCCTCGATGCCGGCCTCGGTCAACGGCAGATCTGTCACTCCGGTGTGCTGCCCGGACTTGCTCCACTCGGTCTCTCCGTGCCGCACGAGCCAGACCTCGGGCTCTCGCTCTTCGTCAGCCGTCACGTCGGCGATCCTAACCGTGATCGGCACGCGACGCGTGAGGCGCCGTCAGTCGCGTGGCCTGGCCTGCGGGCGTCCCGGCTGCTCGCCACCGCGTGCCTCGAGATAGCTGTCCTTCGGCACCAGCACCTTGCGTCGGAAGGTGCAGACGACGGTGCCGTCCTGGTTGTAGCCGACGGTCTCGACGTGCACCACCCCACGATCGTCCTTCGACGTGCTCTCCCACTTGTCGAGCACGGTGGACTCCCCATAGAGCGTGTCCCCGTGGAAGGTCGGCGCCACGTGTCGCAGGAACTCGACCTCGAGGTTGGCGATCGCCTTCCCCGACACGTCAGGGACACTCATGCCGAGCAGCAGCGAGTAGATGTAGTTCCCGACAACGACGTTCTTGCCGAACTGGGTGGAGCGCTCGGCGTAGAACCTGTCCAGGTGCAGCGGGTGGTGGTTCATGGTCAGCAGGCAGAAGAGGTGGTCGTCGTACTCCGTCACCGTCTTGCCGGGCCAGTGCTTGTACGTCGCACCGACCTCGAACTCCTCGTAGCCGCGGCCGAACTGCATGGAGCTCAGCCGTCCCGGAGCGCCAGCCGACCAAGCATGTTGCGGGCGTCCTCGGCCACCTGCGCCTGGCACAGCAGCTCGTACGACGTCGCAACGACCTGCGTGTTGGAGGTGAAGTCCCGCTTGCCCCCGGTTGCCGCGTAACCGAGTACACCGGACAGTGCCCCGATGCCGGCGCCGACCACGGCAGCGATCAGAGGGACCAGCAGGCTGGCCTCGTCACCGCCGAACAGCATGACGAAGGTGCCGATGAACAGGCCCCACATCGCTCCGGTGACAGCGCCGGCCTGGATGACCTTGGCGCGGGTGAGCCTGCCGGTGACCTGCTCGACGAGTCGCAGGTCGGTGCCCACGATCGCGACGTTCTCGACGGGAAACTCCTCGTCCGACAAGAAGTCCACTGCCTCTTGAGCCTTGGCATAGCTCTGATAGGTGCCGACGGGCATCCCCGTGGGCAGTTGGGGCAGTGGCATGGGCATGACTTCTCCTCCAGGTTCGGGTTCTCATCCTCCCACGGCCCTGCCGCTACGCGTGTCTCGCGCCTGCTCCACCTCTCCTCGTCAATCCCCGCGACTCCGGACGCGACGGCGCAGCGCGTTCATCCCTCGCCAGTACTGCTTGCGGAGTGACATCAGCCACGGCCAGCGGTCGCTCAGGCCGATGACGAGGTGGCGCAGCGGTCGCCTCTGCATGTCGTGCACGAGGCCGTCCCGGTCAGCAGTCACCACGGCGAGCTGCCGCTGAGCGTCCTCCAGCGCACGTCGCGCAGCCCGTCGGTCGGTCCTCTCGCGGGCGAGCTCCGACAGCCGCGTCGAGTGTTCGTCGAGCAGCCCGACGACAGCGGCGACGCTCTCGGCTAGCAGGTCTTCGTCGCTCGGAGGCCTCGGCTCGTGCATGTCCTGCACTGGGACCTCGCCAGCTGCGGGGATCAGCTCTCGAAGATCACCGATGACATCGCAGCCGAGAGCCGCCAACGCGACGGCGAGGTCGCGTGAGCGCTCGACCGCGAAGGCCCGATTATCGCCGGTGAGGGTGAGGGCATGGCCAGCTCTGTCGGCGAGCACGCGATGGGCAAGGATGTTCTTCACGACCGCGGGGTAGGGACCGGGAAGGGGAAGCCGCTCCCCGAGCGCGGCATTGACCCGCCTCAGCAGCTCCGCCTGCTCGATGTTCAGCGAGGTGTTCGAGCGGGAGCCGGTCAGCTCGAAGGTGTCAGGGTCAAGGCCGACGAGTCTGGCAAAGCGTCCCCAGAGGAGTGTCGGGTCGGCGCCGAACTCAGGGACTGTCACGACGTGCACCTGCGACATCGGCAGCGACGCACCCCACCTGGAGACCACTCCGGCGTAGTCCTGCACCCGCCAGAACCAGCTAGCCCCAGACGTGTCGTCGCGGATGTCCTGAACGAAGCTCGAGAAGGGTTCGACTGCCCTGTGCTTCAGATGCTCCTGCCACTCTGCGGGGATCTGGCGGGCCAAGTCCCGAGCCGTCACGACGACGTGGACCTCTGCGTCGCTGCCCAGTGCCTCGATCGCCCGTTTGCATTGGTCATCGTCAGCGGCGGCCAACAGCTCGTGTGAGATCAGTGCATCGCCTGGCCACCTCGCTGCCTCCTCCGCCATCCGTCGCCACATCCCGACCGCACGGCTCGGGTGCTCGCGACGGTGGGAAAGACCTCGGACGTCCAAGCTGGCCAGATAGTGGTCGGCGAATGACTTCGACGGCAGGAGCAGGCCCTGATCTCGCGCCAGGTCCCGTTGTGACCAGATGATCTGTTGCAGGAAGGTGGTCCCGGTCTTGGGACTGCCCACATGCAAGAGAATGCGCCGGCTCATCCGCGCATCGTAACGCCACTGGCCTCAGCGGAGCTTGTAGTCCTCGAGGAGCCTCCGACCGATGATCATCCGTTGGATGTCGGCTGTGCCCTCGCCGATGAGGAGCATCGGCGCCTCCCGATAGAGCCGCTCGATCTCATACTCCTTCGAGTACCCATATCCTCCATGGATGCGGAACGAGTCCTCCACCACCTGCGAGCAGTACTCCGCGGCGAGGTACTTGGCCATCCCCGCCTCGAGGTCGTTGCGCTCTCCTGAGTCCTTCTTGTTGGCTGCTTTGACCATCATCTGGTGGGCCGCCTCGACCTTCGTTGCCATCTCGGCGAGACGGAACAGCACAGCCTGGTGCTCCGCGATCTTCTTGCCGAAGGTTTCGCGCTGCTGGGCGTAGGCGATGCCCAGCTCGAACGCCCGCCAGGCAACTCCGCAACCGCGTGCTGCCACGTTCACGCGGCCGACCTCGACCCCGTCCATCATCTGGTAGAAGCCCTTCCCGGGCTCACCTCCCAGGACTCGGTCTGCGCTGATCTCCGCGTTCTGCAAGATGAGCTCTGTGGAGTCGACCCCCTTGTACCCCATCTTCTCGATCTTGCCGGGCACGGTGACTCCCGGCATCACCTCACCGAAGCCGCTCGGCTTCTCGATGAGGAACGTTGTCATGTTCCTGTAGACCGATGCGCCGCCGGCGCTTGTCTTTGCCAACACGGCAACGAGGTTGGCGGTCCCGCCGTTCGTCACCCACATCTTCTGACCGTTGATGACGTAGGCATCGCCGGGTGCTCCCTTCCTCACCGCCTTCGTCGTGATGGCGGCGACGTCTGACCCGCATCCCGGTTCCGACATCGAGAAGGCTCCCCGGATCTCCCCGGTGGCCATCTTGGGCAGGAAGTACTGCTTCTGCTCGTCGGTTCCGTGCTGCATGAGCATGTAGGCCACGATGAAGTGAGTGTTGACGATGCCCGAGACGCTCATCCAGCCGCGAGCGATCTCCTCGACCACGAGTGCATACGTGAGCAGCGACTCGCCCAGGCCGCCGTACTCCTCGGGGATGGTGAGCCCGAAGAGCCCGAGCTCCTTCATGCCCTCGACGATCTCGACCGGATACTCGTCCTTGTGCTCCAGCTCGGTGGCGACCGGCAGGATCTCGTTGTCGACGAAGTCTCTGATCGTCCTCAAGATCTCAGTCTGGATGTCGGTGAGACCCTCGGTCCTGCAAAGGCGACTCATTCGCACGCCCTCCTCTGCTCGATCACGGCCGCGTCCGCGGCCTGGACAAGTATCCACAGGGGGCTGGCATCGGCGCCATGAGGCGCATCACAACACCTGTCTCGCCCCCTCCAAGGCCGTGTCGCGGCCCCCACCAGAGATCGGCTACCGGTGCCGAGCTCGACGCGTCAAGCGTCGTACGACACCCAGCGGAAGTCGCCGAAGCGCACGCATCGCGGGCCCAGACAGAGATTGAGTCGCGGGCGGGCGCGGGGCCGGGGGCGTTGTCGACACCGCGGCGCCTTCTTTGATCAGCTGCTCTTCCCGCCGGGCTGTCCATGCCACGAGACCAGCGAGAGCGGCAACCGCGGCGTCTAGCATCTCGGCATCGCTGACACGCTTGAGGCCGCGCCCGGTCGCGTCAGCGGGCACGGCGAGCTCTGCAACGTCGCCCACGACGTTGATGGGCAGCTGCCCGAGCTCTTCGAGCATGACCTCGCTGCGGTGGGAAAGCCACTGCTGTACATGGTCGGGCAGGGTGATCTCCCCTTCCAGCTGACGTCGTTCAGGAAGCACCTGCTTGCCGAGCACGTGCTTTCCCAGCCGGGTG
>JACDHG010000070.1 GCA_013821195.1 Propionibacteriales bacterium | reverse complement strand
AGGTAGTGGTCCAGCTGCAGGTCCTGGCTGCCCTTGTGGGCGCTGCGGGCATGCACGGCGACGATCGCCCCCGAGGTCGGGTCGAGGACTTCCAGATGGCGGGCGCCAAGGCGGACCGGAACCCGTCCGGCGGGCCAGCCGCACCGGCACCGAGTAGCACGACTGCAGGACGCAGATGTGCGCCTTGGTGTCGACCTTCGCCTCGAGCATCCGGGTGCAGTCGAACGGCTCGTCAGGCAACGCTGCGAGCAGCGGCGCCTCCACGGCGAAGGATTCCCCGACCGTCTCCACACGCCGACTGATGTGACGGTCGTCGTCTTTCGCCATCGCCGCGGCGATGAACGCGTTGAGGTCATCGAGGGTGGCCAAGGCGGGGATCGGAACGAGGTGGCGGCGGCGGAACCGGCCGACCTCAGGGGGTGTCAGGAGCTGTGTAAGCGACCAGACCTGGTAGACAGCAGTAACTACGTGGCTGTGACTATCGGGAGGTCGAAGGATGGCAGCAGTGGTGAGCGACAAGCTTGTCGACGAGTTGATCAAGGAGGCCGGCGACCAGGCCGAGCTGCTCGGGCGTGATGGGTTGATCGCGGAGTTGACCAAGAAGGTGCTGGAGCGGGCGTTGTCCGCGGAGCTGACTGAGCATCTGGGCTATGAGCAGGGCGACGTTGCGGGCAACAACTCCGGCAACTCGAGAAACGGCACGAGCTCCAAGACGGTGCACACCGAGAACGGGTCGGTGCCGCTTGACGTGCCGCGTGATCGGGCGGGGACGTTCCAGCCGCGCATCGTCGCGAAGGGCCAGACCCGTCTGGAGGGGCTCAACGAGCGGATCATCGCGCTGTACGCCGGCGGGATGACCGTCCGCGACATCCGCGACCACCTCGCCGAGCTGTACGACGTCGACGTGTCCCCCGACCTGATCTCCAAGGTCACCGACGAGGTCTGGGCCGAGGTGAAGGAGTGGCAGTCCCGGCCGCTGGACCGCGTCTATCCGGTGGTCTACCTCGACGCGCTGGTGTGCAAGGTCCGCGACGAGGGGGTGGTGCGCAACAAGGCCGCCCACCTGGCCCTGGGCGTGGACGCCGACGGCCGCAAGGAGGTCTTGGGCATCTGGATCGAGACCAACGAGGGCGCCAAGTTCTGGCTGCGGGTCTGCAACGAGCTGCGCACCCGCGGCGTGGCCGACGTCTTGGTGGTCGTCTGCGACGGCCTCAAGGGGCTGCCGCAGGCGATCGCGGCGGTCTGGCCGCAGGCCTGGGTGCAGACGTGCATCGTGCACCTGACCCGCGCGAGCCTGAACCTGGTGTCCTACAAGCACCGCCGCGCGGTCGCGGCGGCGCTCAAGGCGATCTACCGCGCCGACAGCGAGCAGACCGCGCTCGCCGCCCTGGAGGCCGTGGAGGCCGAGTGGGGCCGCCGCTACCCGGGCATCGTCAAGATGTGGCGCGACGCGTGGGAGCGGGTGATTCCGTTCCTGGCGTTGCCGCCGGAGATCCGCAAGGTGATCTACACCACCAACGCGATCGAGTCGGTCAACTACCAGCTGCGCAAAGTCACCCGCAAACCGCGGCCACTTCCCCAACGACGCGCTCATCAAGCTGTTGTATCTCGCGATCCGCAACATGCAAAAGCACGGACGCGGCGGGATGGGCGGCAACCGAGCGTACGACTGGAAGACCGCACTCAACCAGTTCCACATCTACTTCCCCGGAAGGCTTGACATCAACGCGGGAGGAAGATAGGGTAATCATCACTACAGTGCCAGGTCGAGTTGCTTACACAAACTCCCTGACAGGCTCCCGCGCTGACCAGCCGAATCGCAGCGCAGCGCGCCTCGCCGAGGTCGTCGAAGAACGCGGCCATCGTCTTCTTGCTGCGGCCGGCCTTGACCCACACCAGCCGACCCGAGTCGTGGTCGACGACCACGGTCAGGTAGTTGTGGCCCTTCAGATGCGAGATCTCGTCGATGCCGATCCGTCGCAGGCCCTCGAGCGGGTCGACGCCGGCGCCGCGCTCGGCGACCACCCGGGCGATGATCCGCCCGACCGTCACCCACGCGATCCACATCAGCGCCCTGATCACCGACTGCGACGCCTGGGTGGCAAGCCACGCCGCCTGGTTCTCGAAGTCGCGGGTGAACCCCGCACCGTGTCGCGCCCACGGCACCGCGACCACTGTCACCCCGTGCTCGCGGCAGTCCACCCGGGGCGCGTCGGCCTCCAACAACACCTTCACGGTGCCCAGATCCAGCCCCCGCCAGCGGCGCCGACCATCACCGTTGTCATAACCCGGCGACACCCGCTCACAGCGCCCGCAACGGCCCTTCTTGGGCCGCCTCGGTCGGACCTGCACCACCACGACCCCGTCGTCGTCTTCGAACTCGATGCCCTCGATGACGGTGCGGTCATCACACCGATCAACTGCTTCCATACGCTGTGTCCGCCCACGCCGTCTCCCGCGCCTCCGAATCCGACCTTCGAACAGCCGGCAATCCGAGCATGACAACGTCGCCTGGCTTACTCTCTGGTTGCACCTGGAGCTCCTCAACTCGCTGGCCTTCGACAGCTGCGAGTCTCGGGGAGCTTCAGGCGTTTCAGACGGAAGTCACTCCGACCGGCCCACCACGGTCAGAGACGAAGAGCCCGGAAACGTAGGCCGGAGGCGGCGTTGCGCTGTGGAGGCGGCATCAGCACACCCATGGATCGTTCACAAGAGCCCGCAAAGACGGCCGCTGACGCCCCGGAACAACCCACTTCAGTCGGCTGGCTGTGTTAGCTCGATCGTCTGCCCAGACGGTCGATGTGCCAACGGACCTGACGCTCCAGCCCGGCATCCACTGGGGTCTGCGGGCTCCAGCGCAGCACTGTTTCAGCGGCGCTCACGTCGGCACCCGTGCGATCGACGTCGCCGGCCTGCGCGGGCCTCCGGTCCAGCGCCACCGACCGCTCCGTCAGCCGCTCCACCACGGCGATGACGTCGTTCAAGGTGTGGGATCGGGCACCTGCGACGTTGAGGACCGCGCCGTGGCGGACGTCCGCCGTCACCGCCGCGAGGTTGGCGGCGACAACGTCACCGACGAAGGTGAAGTCGCGCACCTGGTCGCCAGACCCGAACAGCGGGAACGCCTCTCTGGTCAGCGCAGCTTGTATGAGCCGGTGCATGGCCATGTCTGGGCGCTGCCGCGGGCCGTAGACCGTGAAGTAGCGCAACGACACTGTGGGCACGTCCCAGTTGCGCGCGTAGAGGCCGCACAGGTGCTCGGCCGCCAGCTTCGTGACCCCGTAGGGGCTCTGTGGTCGAGGCAGCGTGTCTTCACGGGTGGGGTAGGTGGCGGCGTTGCCGTACACCGACGAGCTCGATGCGTAGACGAACCTCCGCAGCGACACGCGCCGCGCAGCGTCCAGCAGGCGCTGGGTCGCGAGCACGTTGTGCTGCACGTATGACTCGAACTCGTCCCACGAGGCCCGCACCCCGGGCTGGCCCGCCTGGTGGAAGACCACGTCGACTCCCTGCAGCAGTGCGGGCAGGTCCGCCGCGCGCAGGTCCGCGTCGACATGCTCGAAACCAGCGAGACCCTCGATCTCGGCGAGGTTGGCTTGCTTCTGTGCCACGTCGTAGTAGGGAACGAGGCAGTCGACACCGACGACCTGCCATCCCGACGCGCAGAGCTGCTCGACGAGATGGCTCCCGACGAAGCCAGCCGACCCCGTCACAAGCGCGCGCATGATGCTCCGGTCACCCCTGGCTCCTCCGAATCCTCAAAGCGAGTCCCACACGGCTCGCGTGACCTCCGTCAGAACTTCGTCGGCCGGAGCGTCGGCGTCCACGACACGAACGCCCGGGCCAGCCCAGTCGGCCTGGTGGACTTCCTGTGCTCGACGCCGCACGAAGTCCGGGTCCTGATCCGGCCGCCGGGCGATGGCGACCTCAGGAGACACCTTCAGCACCACCAGGAGGTCGGGCGGTCGAATGTGGGCGTAGTACGCCGCCTCCCGTGCGGCGATCCACCGTGCCAGGGGGCGAGTCCGAAGGCCGGACAAGGCGCGTCCCCGGGGACCATCCATGAGCTGAACCCGCGGCGTTGGCCATCGGTCGCACACGACGACTTCTCCTCGCAAGCTCGCCCGACGGATCCTGCGGTACTCCAGGTACCTGTCTCGCGCCGTCAACGTGTGCCACAAGAGGTACGGCGCGCCGGGTGACTTCCCACCGAACTCGTGCCAGGCAGGCAGCGTGGTGGAAGCGAGCATGCCCCGGTCCTGCAAGCGCTGCATCGACCGCTTGAGGTACCGACTCATGCGTGATCTCGGCGGCTTGCCGAGATGGGACCGGTAGACCCGCAGATCGTGCGACAGCATCTTGACAAGGTGATCCACGGCTGAGGACTTTCCAGCCCCATCGCCGCCGACGACCGCGACGACGTAGCCGCCGGTGTCCAGACGCTTCTTGCCGGACGAACCAGGGAGCCGAGCCTGTGCCTTGCGCCACCGGCGGCGCCAAGCACGCAACATGAGGTCGACAGCCGGCGGCCTGCGCGCGTGCGCCCCCAAGCACGCTGTCAACCGCATGGCCGTCACCGCTCGCGCCGCCCGCCCGCTGCCTCCCGAGCACGCAGAGACACATGAGGCGAAGAGACGCCGGCCGACGAAGGGCAGGTGCGCGTCAACGAGGCGCTCGACCTCGGCAGGGCGGATCCGGGCGCTCAGATAACCGAGCTCCCGGCGCTCCGATGGGGTCAATCGCCCTTTACGATCGAGCTGGGAGTCCCACGGCGAGTGCTTGAGGACCATCCGCAAGACGAACAGGACATACTCGAACTCCGGGCTCGGCAGCCGCAGCAGCCCCTCGCGGGACGCGGAGCGAAGGTAGTGGTCCTCAAGGGGCAGGTGGAAGTTCTTCGTCATGTCGTCGCCCAGAACGAGTCGGTAGTGGGCGTGGACATGAACGACTCCGCCGGTCGGCTCGTCGAGGCCGTAGTAGTCGACGATGCCGGGGAGCTGACGGTCCGCGGCCGGACGGGCGGCCCGGAATCCGAGGTTGTGCAGAACTTCGGCAAACCGGCCTGCATCGTCGCGGGCAACCAGCAGATCTAGGTCGTTCTCGCCGGATTCTGACCGCGCGATCGCCTCGTTGCTCTTCCAGTGGCAGTACCCTACGTCGGCTCGCTCGAGGCGCTCTACGAGGCGGACGATGATCTCGAGCGGCGCAGACCGGGGACCATCGTCTCCCCGCCCGTCGTCTTGGGACGGAGGACGACTCCTGTCGGTGGTCGTCATGTGAAGTATCGATACAGCAGGTCACCCGCGCGCTCGGACACCTCGTCCGGTACGGATTCGTCAGCAAGCAGCCCAGCCACCTGCCGTACCAGCTGGCGCGCCTGGCGCCCACGTGCCGCGCCCTGCTGCTCGTCCCCGTCATGTTGGATGGCGGTGATGATGCGCTCCTCGGTGGCGTACTTGCGCTTGTACCGGATCAGCCCCTCGTGGTCCCAGTCTGTCAGTCCGAAATCCAGGGCAGACAGCCCACGTTCGCATCCGTACCTTATACCCTCCCACAGCACCCGATCATTGGGCCGGGAGGCGAGGAAGGCGTCGTCGGAGGCGTTGAACTTGTAGTACAACGTGTCTTGCCATTCCAGAAACAATACTCCGGACACGACCCGGCCCTCGAGCTCCCCAAGTAGCAATGCGCCCCGGTGCCCATCGAGGAAGTGCTCCCAGATCCGCTCGAAGAAGCCGAACGGCTGGGCCAGCAATCCATACTTGCGCTTGCGAACGCGCAGATGCAGCTCGAAGAAGGCGCGGAGATCCGCTCGGTCACGGGCGACCTTCACCTCCACGCCGTCGGTGGTGGCCTTGCGGACCGCCCGACGCGCCGATGAGTGCAACCCCTCCCAAATGGCCTCTTCGGTCCTGTTCAGGTCGACCCCGTGCCACCGGGCGCGCCCCACGGTGTGGAACAGCGGATCGGATAACGCGACCGTGCTGTGGAGGCACTTCATGTGCAGCGGGCGGCGTTGCTCGAGGAGACTCTCCACGAGCACCGGCCAGTGCTCGTCGGCGGTGAGGATCGGGTCGCAGAAGTCGGAGAACGGCAGGCTGACGAGACGAGCGCCCTGGACGTCATCGACCTCTGCGTACGCCACCCCCGCGACCGGCCGCTCAGTGCCGTCGAGCAGGACCTGGGCACGAATCGGGAACGGATAGCTCTGCGACAGCACGGCGATCCAGGGCTGGGATTGGAACACACTCGTTCCGCGCTTAGCAACAAGCTGGCCCCAAAGGGGGTCGCGGGCGGCATCGACGACGACGGACCGCCCGGTCTGGTCTGTCATGCCGCCGCCAGCCCCCGAAGTCCCCTCGCACGACCGGTGGCGGTCCACGCCACGTCATATGGCTCGAGCGGTCGATCGCCGCCGACGGTGGAAGCGGCGGTCACGCCGGCAGCTCCCGGCGCGGACGACCGGATCGGGCTCGCGGGCCCAGGTATCCGTACCGCCACCGAAGCGGCGCAGTGATCACCTCCACCATACGGCGGTCCGCCGCTGCCATCTCGCCGCGCCATCGTTGGTCCAGCTGCAGCATCGCTGTTCCGGTCGCGAAGCGGATGCTGTTGCCGAAGACCGAGTGGCTGCGCCGGGTCAGCTCCGCCTCATGTTGCGACAAGAACAGCAAGGGTGCATTCGGCTCATCGAGCCACCGCACGATCGATGCGACATGGTCCCGTGGCGCTGCCATGAAGTCCTCGTAGCGCCAGCGCCTCGTGCGCCCCATGGGTAGGAAGCACTCCGCGGCGGCGTTGCGTGCGAGCCACTGCAGGCCGCTCGCCGCGGGGGACTTCCGTGCCATCGGAACGCCCGGCTCGAAGTCCTTGTGCTTCCCCCATGAGTGCGCAACTCCCGGTGAGTCGCGGACGAAGTGGAGGTAGTACACGTCCAAGCCAGGTGTGTGCGCCAGAAGGTAGGCGTAGGCCGGGTTCTTCGAGGAGTCGATGACGACTCGGCAGCCGGAGACACGCTGGACGGCGGCATACAGGAGACCCAGGGTGCTGCGATAATCCTCCAGGCGCTGGAGCTCCCTGCGCCGTGCCGCCGGAATCCAGGTCAGTGGGAGCTTGTGGACCCGGAAGCTCTCCGTGAGCTCGAGCAGGGCTCGCGCGCGCTGTTCGCTGATACCTCCGAACGCATCGTCGAGGACGCTCGTCCAGAAGGGGCACTCGCGGAAGCGTGCCCCGCAGCCGCACGACTGGTTCTCCAGCGCAGCTCTTCCCCAGATGTAGCGGATCTCCCCCACCGCGGTAAAGCCATCGATCTGGCCCAAGACATTCTGGACGATCGTGCTGCCGCTGCGGCCGGCGCCGGCGATGCACAAAATCTTGACCATGCGCTAGGCCTTCCGCTGCTGTGGGGCCGTCTGGGTCCGCATGCCCTTGAGCACGGCCTTCACCGCTCGCCGCCCGCTGATGCGCGGGAAGACCTGTCGGAACCCCAACCGGAGGGCAGGGTTCGTCACGTACACGCGGGCCGGCGGCATGATCACGACCGCCCCCCCGAAGCCGAGCTTGTACGAGGACACCGACTGCTCCGCGGAGTCGGGCAGTCGTTCACCTGCGATGATGGCCCGAGCCGCGCTGAGCTTCAAACCCTCCAAGTCGTACGTGCGATATCCGTGGTCGTGAGCCCATCGGATGGTGGACCATTGGAGGGCCTCGTTAGGCCGTCGGTTGCCGCCACGACCAGACCAGACACTCAACTTGTTGACGACCGTGTCCCCGAAGACGATCGCAAGCTGACCGGCGAGCACCTCACCATCGCATTCAGCGAAGGTGAGACGGATATGCCCCCCCGGCGTCAGAACCTCCCACATGTGCTCGAAGTACGATCGGGGGAAGGGAGCGAACCCCTGTCGCGTGGCTGTCTGGCGCAGGAGGCGGTGGTAGGTGTCGAGATCGTCCGCCCCGCCCTCCCGCACCCTGACTCCCTTTCGGCCGCTGAGTCGGATGTTGTAGCGGGTCTTCGGCGACATCGCCGCCAGGAGCTCGTCCGGGTCACGGGAGACGTCGAGCAGGACGGTCGCTCGGGGCGCCACTTCGGTGGTGGTGTCAAGATAGTCGCGGCCGCGAAGGAAGCCCGGCGGCTCCTCGGAGGCGCCGGCCGGTTGCACGGTGAGGTGGCGGATCGACAGCCGACGGCAGGTTCGCTCGATTCCCTCGAGGAGGAACGACGCAAGCCCCGGATCTGCATGGGGCATGACGGGACCACGCGCGACGTAGCCCATGCGCAGGTGCGGAAGCGGGGTTCGGTACAAGATCTGTGCACCCGCGACCACCTCCCCGTCCTCCTCGGCGATCACCCTCGCCACCTGCCAGCCCATGGATGCCTTCACCTGTCCCCACAGGCTGGCTTGGGTGTGGTGGCCGCCTGGAGTCATCGCCAGGAAGCGGTCCCACTGCGGATCCTCCGCACTCATCGACAGCCGGAGGCGCCACGGCGACCCGGAACCTCCCGGCCGGTGCGCGAGCGTCCCCGCCCGGCGAGTCCCCGCCCGGCGAGTCCCAGTCCCGTCCGGCTGCGCCACTGCGGTGGGGCCCGGGAGCCTGACGCAGGTCGCGTATGCGGCCGCTGTTGACTCCCAGTCGTACTTGCGATTGAACGCGTCGGCGTTCTCCACCAGGGAACGCCGGCGTTCGGGGTCCGCAGCCAGCCTGCGCATGGCTGCGGCGAGCTCAACCGCATCGCCCGGCGTGAAGAACTCCACCATGTCATCGTCGAAGTACGCCGCAATCGTCGGGGTCCGAGCCGCGATGACCGGCCTCCCCACCGCGACCAGCTCGAGCAGCTTCGTGGGCAGCAAGCCGTCGGTGAACAGGTCGCTGCGGTTGGGAACGACACCGACGTCGCACTCGCGGATGGCGGCAGGGAGCTGAGGCCCTTCAATCATCCGGTCGCTGATCTCCACGCAGTCCTCCAAGGCCAGTCTTCGCCGTTGCTCGAGCAAGGCGCCGTAAAGGTCGCCCGCTCCTAACAGCCGCACTCGCAGGCCGGGGACATCCCGGCGGGCCTGGGCGACCGCCTCCAGCATGAGGTCCACGCCGTACCTGTGCGTGAAGGTGCCGTGATACAGCACGGTGAAGCCAGCCTCGGACGGAGCGGCGACTGGCGGCGGTGGGGCGCGATGGAACGTGGCCGCGTTCGCCACGTTCATGACGACGGTCACCTTCTCGGGGGGCACCCCCCGCTCGACCAGGGTGTCACGCCAGACGTCGGTTACCGTGATGACATGGTCGGCGAACCGGCACGCAAGGCGCTCCTGGAGGAGCAGCACCCTCACCAGGGGATGCGACATCGGGACGCGCGCACGTCCGGCGAAGAACTCCGGCATGAGGTCGTGGAGGTCGAGGAGAACTCTCGCTCCGGTCAGCTTGGGGACAAGCGCGCAGAAGACGAGGAAGTCGGGTAGATTGTGCACCTGCACGGAGCGGTATGGGCGGCGCAGATGTCGTAGGGTGACGACGGCCGCGGCCGCCAGGAAGAAGGCGCAGTACTCGAGCAGCTGGACGCCCAGGCCCCTGCCGCGGTGGCGGCCCATGGGCAGCCGGTACATGTCAACCCCCGCGTGCCGGCCCCGGGAGGCGTTGTCGGCCTCACGCAGGCAGATGACGTCAACCTCGAACCCGCGGTCGACGAGGGCGGCCGCCTCTCGTTCCACTCGGGTCTCGCCTACCGGGTAGTAGGCATGGACCACCATGCAGTGACGTGGGGGGTCGTTGCCGCGCTCTGTCTTCATCGCCGCCTACCACCCCAAGCCCTCATATCGAGGGTGCGAGGGAATCTCGGTGTTCATGCGCACGAGGTCGATCACGACCTTGTTCTCGTCGGCGAGGTCGGGGACAGTGGCGAACTCCGGCGAGCCGTTCCCGATGACGATCACGTCACTTGCGGTGACGACCTCCTCGACCTCTTCGCACATCAACGAGGCGATGTGGGGGATCGACTGCTGGATGTAGGCCCTGTTGGCGCCCTGCAGCTGGGCCAGCGATACGTTGCGGTCGAAGACTCGGACCTCGTAACCCTTCCCGATCAACCGCTCGATGAGCTCGACGAGGGGACTCTCACGGAGGTCGTCGGTGCCCGTCTTGAAGCTGAAGCCGAGCACCCCGACGCGCTTCAGCCCGGTGGCGTGCACCATGCCGAGCGCGCGCTCGATGTGATGTCGGTTGCTGGCCATCACCGACTCCAGGAGTGGAGCCTCTACATCCAGCTGGCGCGCGTGGTACGTCAGCGCCCGCAGATCCTTGGGGAGGCAGGAGCCACCGAACGCGAATCCGGGCTTGAGGTAGGCGGCGGAGACGTTCAGCTTCGTGTCCTGACGGAAGATGTCCATGACCGCGTGGCTGTCGATGCCCTGCTGCTTGCAGATCGCCCCGATCTCGTTGGCGAAGACGACCTTGACCGCGTGGTAGGCGTTGCTCGTGTACTTCACCATCTCCGCCACCCGCGTGGGCGCCACCACCAGCGAGGCGTCCAGGTTCTGGTACAGCCGGCCGACCACCGCTGCCCACCGGGGGTCGTCGCTGCCGACGAGTGTGAAGGGCGGATGGCGGAAGTCCCTGATCGAGGTGCCTTCTCGCAGGAACTCCGGGTTGACACACACGCCGAAGTCTTGCCCCGCCCACAGGCCGGAGGCAGCTTCGAGCGCGGGGATCACCACTCCGTGCGTCGAGCCCGGGAGCATCGTGCTCCGGGCGATGACGACGTGGTCGGGCCGCGCCAGGGAAAGGGAGCCACCGATCTCGCAGCAGACCTTCTCCACCTGTGCGAGGTCCAAGCTGCCGTTCGGGCGGCTGGGGGTGC
>JACDHG010000226.1 GCA_013821195.1 Propionibacteriales bacterium | reverse complement strand
GACATCCGCTGTGCATCGGGCTTGCGCAAGAGCGCGCAGATGTTGACGGACGCCGGGCCGCGGGACTCGAGGTTGGCGACGAGCCACGAGAGCGTGAGACCGGTGTCGATGATGTCCTCGGCGATCAGCACGTGCCTGCCGCTGATATCCGTGTCCAGGTCCTTGAGGATCCGGACGACCCCGGACGACGTGGTCCCTGACCCGTACGACGAGACGGCCATCCAGTCCATCTCGAGATGACGGTCGAGGGCTCGCGACAAGTCGGCCATCACCATGACCGCACCCTTGAGCACCCCGACGAGCAACAGGTCCAAGCCGTCGTAGTCCTGCGCGATGTCGACAGCGAGGTCGGCCAGCCGTCGCTGGATCTGCTCCTCGGTGATCAACGTCGTCGTGAGGTCTTGTTCGACGTGCATGACGTCCACGGATCACTCCAGCGAGGGGTTGTGAGGAAACGACGGCTAAGCCTCCCACAGCCGCCACTCCCGGACGCCGAGCGGTCACCTGCCGCGGTGAGAGGTCGCCTTGGCCGCGCTGAAGAGTCACGGCTGCCGCCCTGAGGGGTCACGTGGAGGAGCCGACGTGCCGAGCCGGTAGAACCGGATGACCGCGTCGTCGCTGCGTGTGACGCTGATCCCGCCCGGCAGGTCGATCGCCGCCTGGCCGTGCCAGTGCGTGAGCAGCCGTTCGACGGCGTCGACATGCACCGCGAACAGCTCGCTCACAGGAGCGCCTGCGTCAAGGGCCGCCTGGCGCAGGGCTCGGCGGCGTAGCGCGGGCGGGCTGGGGTCGAGCGTGTCGACACGGAGTCCGCCACCGTCGCGAGCAGCCTCGAGGAGGTCGGCGGCGAGACCGTCAAGCACGTCGGCGTCGTGGCCGGCCGCGGTGGCCGTGCGGGCCAGGGCCTCGACCACGCCGGGTCCGAGCACGGCCTGCAGGGTTGGCAGCAGCTCGTGCCGTACCCGTACCCGGGTGAACCGCGGGTCGACATTGTGCGGGTCCTCGTACACCTCGATCCCCTGGGCGTCGCAGGCCCGAGCGGTGACCGCCCGCCGCAGCTCCAACAGTGGCCGTCGGTAGCGGCCGGAGACCGTCGCCATCCCGGCGAGGGAGCGCAGCCCACTGCCACGGCCCAGTCCCAGCAGGACGGTCTCCGCCTGGTCGTCCATCGTGTGCCCGAGCACGACGGTCGCGTCGTCGGCCTCTGCCGCTGCCGTCAGAGCGGCGTATCGCGCCCTGCGCGCCGCCGCCTCCGGGCCACCAGCGCCCCCCACGGCCACGCGAGCCTCGTCGACCCCCTCGATACCGATGTCACGTAGCCGGGTCACGACGCGCCCGGTGAGCTCTCGGGACCCGGCTTGCAGCGCGTGGTCGACGACGACCGCACGCACCAACCAGCCGGCCTTGGCGCCCTCGAAGGACGTGGCCGCCGCGAGCGCCATGGAGTCAGCGCCCCCCGAGCAGGCGACGATGACGGCACTGCCGGGGTTTAGGTCCGCGAGACTGCCCCGAACCGCCCGCCGTACGTCGGCGACAGCCGGGTGCAGCCGCCCGGAGGATCGCCGAGTGCTCATGTCAGCAGGGCAGTTCTCATGGAACTCGGCTCACCCGTGGACGCGAGCCACCCAGAGGGACGGATCAGCGATCTCGGCCCTACCAGGCAGGTTGCCCGCGTTGTCCCATACGGCGTTGAACCCGTCCATCCCGACCTTCTCGACGGCACCCCGGACGAAGATGGCGCCATCGCGGTACTGCCGCAGCTTCGCGTCGAACCCGAGCAGCCGACGGAGCAGCTGGTCGAGAGGTCCAGCGCCGGCCCGGCGTTTGCTGAACTTCCGCCGGATCACGGCTACGGAAGGGATGACCTGCGGCCCCACGCCGTCCATGACGACGTCGGCATGGCCTTCGAGCAGCGACATGACCGCAGTGATCCGCTCGACCACCTCCCGCTGCTCCGGGGTCTGCATGACGTCGAGCAAGGAGACCTCGGAGTCGCCACGCAGCAGCTTGCCGACCTTGTCGACACCGTCGCGCAACATCTGCGCCAGCTTGCCCGGGTCGAGCTCGGTGCTCCCGATCAGGCTGGAGATCTCACCGAGCAGGTGATCACGCAGCCAGGGCACCGCCGTGAACTGCACCCGGTGTGTCTCTTCGTGGATGCACACCCACAGCCGGAAGTCGCGCGGGTCGACCTCGAGCTCCCGCTCCACGTGGACGACGTTCGGCGCGACCAGCAACAGTCGGCCGCCATGTCCTTCGGCGCCGGTGTAGAACGGGTCGAACTGGCCGAGCACCTTGTTGGAGAGGTAGGCGAGCAAGCCTCCGACCTCGAGACCGGTGACGCGCGACCCGATGGCTGTGGTCATCGGCCCGGGCTGGCCACGCTTTGCCCGCAGCTTGTCTATGAGCGGACGCAACACCGTCCTGAAGCCGTCGACGTTCGCCTCGACCCAGCCTCCACGATCGACGACGAGCACAGGTGCGGTGGCGGTCTCAGCATGAAGACCCGTGTAGTCGCGGACATGCGTCTGCGCTGTCACCGCGCACGCGCGCAGCTCCTCGACAGCCCTGCGGGCGTCGTCGCGACCGATGTCGGGCCCGGGGCGCATCAGCCGCTTCGCGGTGGTGACCGCCAGGTCCCAGTCGACCAGGTCGCCAGCCGTGCCTTCGTCAGCGCCGTCTTGCATGCGTGCTCTCCTCTCCATGAGGTTGTCGGAGCGTGACCTCCCACCGTACGTGGTCACACTGGACCAAGATCCGATGAGCATTGGCCCCTGGGCCATTGGTTCAGCAGCCGCAGCCGGCCAGCAGGGAGGCGATCTCGTCGAGCTGGGCCCGGGCGTCGAGGGTCCGGACCACCGGCACCTCGTCGGCGACGGCAGCGAACACGAGGAGCTCGCCGTCAGCTGTGGTGACGAGACCGGCAAGGCCATGAACTCCCGTCAGCGTCCCGGTCTTCGCCCGGACAAGACCACGGCCGTCAGCAGCGTCGTCGACGAAACGGTAGTCGAGACTGCCGGTGAAACCGGCCACGGGCAGCCCGACGGCCGCCATCCGCAGCTCTGGATGGTCGGGAGACAAAGCCAGCTGGATGACGTCCACGATCACGCTCAACGGCACCGCATCATCCCTCGACAACCCACTGCCGTCATAGATCCTGGCCCGCGACATGTCGATACCGAGATCGGTCAGTGCGGCCTCCACCGTCGCGACACCTCCCTTGAATGTCGCAGGTCTCCCACCAGCGATGGCTGTGTGGCGAAGGAGCACCTCCGCGGCCTCGTTGTCGCTCTGTTCGAGGGCATGCTGAGCGATCTCGTCCAGCGGCCGCGACTGCACCGTTGCCACCAGGTCAACGGCTGCCGGAGCCTTCGTCTGCGTGATGGTGCCGGACACGGTGATCCTCTCCTCGCCGAGGAGGCGGGCGAATCTCGCTGCCGCCTCCGCGGACGGGTCGACCACCCGGTTGGTCTGACCACGGACCTCGCGACCTTCATCCACCCAGAGTGAAGTGATGGGACTGACGACGAAGTCCGGCACGTAGCTCGGCTCCCACGCCGGACTGACGCTCGGTCCCGAGAACAGCGAGGCGTCGTAGCCAAGCTGCACCCGCCTGACTCCCTCCCGCCGGAGCTCTCGGGCCGTCGATCTGGCGAGGTCCTGCAAGCTCGCCTGCCTCGGGTCCGACGCCGACTCGCGGCCACGGTCCCGGTCGGTCAGCAGCGGGTCGCCGCCTCCCACGAGCACCAGGCTTCGCGGTCCGCGCCCACGCACGACGGTCGTGTCGAAACGATGCTCTGGTCCCAGCGTGGCCAGGGCTGCCGCGACCGTGAGCAGCTTCAGCGTCGAGGCGGGGGTCACCAGGTCAGAGCCGCCCGACTCGTAGAGAGCTCGGCCGGAGCCGGCCGACTCGACCACGAGACCCACGTGACGACCGAGCGAGCGGTCGGTAGCGGCTGCGGCCAACATCCGCTCGACTCCCCTCCTGGTGGCGGCGGGGCGACTGTCGAGGGCGGTGAGGACCGCAGGAGGCTTCGGTGGGCGCTCGAGGCTCAGCCCAGGTCCAGACGCCGAAGGTCCTTCCGTGGCGTTCTCAGGGGTGCCTGACGGTGCCGTGAGCCGCGGCGTCCAGCCGAAGTACGCGCCAAGACCCACCACCAAGGTCAGCGCCACGAAGACGATGCCGAGCTTGTGCACGAGCGTGCCGAACTCGTCGCGCCCTCGCCGGCTACGCGGCCATGCTCCGGTCTCCACCTGCCGAACGCGGTCCACGCAGCGAAGACTAGTGCTTCTCGTTGTTAGTTCTTCGGGGGCCTGATCCAGGCGGTGGGGTCGCCGAGGCAGCCGCCGCAGGCGGTGTCGAGTGCGTCCTCGGGGCTCCCCCGCGGTACCCCCCCGGTGGGCAGGAC
>JACDHG010000069.1 GCA_013821195.1 Propionibacteriales bacterium | reverse complement strand
CATCTGGACTGTTCACATCGCAAACCCCGCGTGGAGGGACGGCGCCCTGACGCGAGTCAGATCATGGGGAGGAAGTCGGAGGCGAGTGTCGCCCGCACGCGGATGATGCGCCGGCGCAGCTCCACCTTGCGGCTGCCGTCGGGATAGAGGCGCAGTCGCGCGAGCTCCCAGCCGCCGTACTCGGCGTGGTCGACAAGCAGCCGACGCACCGCGGACCTCGTGATCGTCCGTGGCAGCGAGAAGCGCTGGAACTCGTACTCCATACACGCCTATCGTGGCATGGACGGGTCGGCTGAGCCAGCGCCCCTGAGGGTACGACGACCAGGACCGCCGCCGTCACGGTGAGACGTCGGGTGCGCGTCGACCGGGGCTGTCGACCTCGTCTCGAGGACCACGCCGCACCACGGTTGGGTTGTCGCCACTACTCTCGGGGGATGGCCTTGCCGATCGAGCAGTACGCCGTCCTCGGTGACATGGGGACGGGTGCCCTGGTCGGGCTCGACGGTTCCGTTGACTGGCTGTGCCTGCCCCGCTTCGACTCGCCGGCCTGCTTCGCGGCCCTGCTCGGCGGTCCCGAGCACGGGCGCTGGCTGATCGGTCCCGTCGACGAGGCAGCCGACTCGACGCGACGCTACGTCGGCGACACGTTCGTGCTCGAGACCACGCACACCACGGACAGCGGCGTGGTCAAGGTGACCGACCTGATGCCGCTCGCCGACAACCGTGCCGACGTGGTGCGCAGGATCGAGGGAATTCGCGGCACCGTACGGATGCGGCACGAGTGGATCGTCCGTTTCGGCTACGGGGACATCCGGCCGTGGGTCACCCGGCGCGAGGACGAGGAGGGCGGACGGCTCATCGCGGCAACGGCGGGACCCGACATGCTCGTCCTTCGCGGTGACCGGCTGCCCAAGGCGGTCGACGGCAGGCACCAGGACGAGTTCGACGTGGCGGAGGGAGACTCCCTGACCTACTCCACCACCTGGTTCAAGTCGTACAGACCTGTGCCGCCGATGCTCGACGTCGACAAGCGCTTGTCGGAGACCACGGCGCTCAGTGAGCGCTGGGCCGGCCGCTGCTCGTATGACGGGCCCTACCGAGAAGCGGTTGTGCGGTCGTTGCTCGTCCTTCGACTGCTCACCCACGAGGAGACGGGCGGCATCGTCGCGGCCCCCACCACGTCCCTCCCCGAGACGTTCGGCGGAGAGCGGAACTGGGACTACCGCTTCTGCTGGTTACGCGACGCCGCACTCACACTCGAGGCTTTCCTGACAGCCGGCTATGAGGACGAGGCACGGCTGTGGCGTGACTGGCTGTTGCGGGCCATCGCCGGCGACCCCAAGGACCTGCAGATCATGTACACGGTCGACGGCGGCCGTGAGCTTCCCGAGCGCGAGCTCGACCACCTGCCCGGCTACGCAGACTCCCGCCCAGTCCGGATCGGCAACGGGGCCGTCTGCCAACGTCAGACGGACGTGCTCGGTGAGGTGCTGATCGCGCTGGACCTGGCGCGTGCTGGGGAGCTGCGGGAAGGGCGCCACTCGTGGGCGCTGCAGCGAGCCCTCATCGCCGAGCTGAGCAACACCTGGCAAGAGCCTGACAACGGGATCTGGGAGATCCGAGGACCGCAGCGCCGGTTCACGCACTCGCGGGTGATGGTGTGGGCGGCGTTCGACCGAGCCATCCGCGGCGTCGACGAGAAGGGGCTCGAGGGGGACGCCGCGAGCTGGCGATCGATCCGTGACACGGTGCGCGACGAGATCCTCGAGCACGGGTACGACGAGAAGCGCGGAACCTTCGTTCAGCACTACGACACGAAAGAGGTAGACGCGTCGCTGTTGCTGATCCCACTGTCGGGATTCCTCCCTGGCGACGACCCCCGGGTGCTGGGGACGATCGCCGCGGTCGAGGAGGATCTCCTGCACGACGGGCTCGTGATGCGATACCGCACCCGCTCGGGCGTCGACGGGCTCGAAGGAGACGAGCACCCCTTCGTCGCGTGCTCGTTCTGGCTCGTCGCGGCATACGCCAAGTCGGGCCGGGTGAAGGAGGCCCATGCGCTGATGAGTCGCCTCGTCGGTCTGGCCAACGATGTCGGTCTGCTGTCGGAGGAGTACGAGCCGACTGCCAAGCGCATGGTCGGCAACTTCCCGCAGGCGTTCTCCCACCTCGCGTTGGTCAGCGCGGCGTTCGCCTTGTCCGAGGTCGACGAAGGCGACGACAACGAGCCAGGCACCACCATGAGTGGCGGCCAGGCAGACGACGAGCACACCTCTGATGACCGGGGTCAGGCCTCGGGGTAGCCAAGCTCCGGTGCCGAGACGTCGTCGAGGGCGTCGAGGAGCTCGTCCGGCAGTGCATGCTCCTCCACGGTGAGACAGCCGACCAGCTGCGCGGTGGTGCGGGCACCCACGATCGGTGCGGTCACCCCCGGCTGGTCCCGCACCCACGCCAGCGCAACCTGGACCGGTGACAGCTCGAGCCCCTCCGCGGCGCGGACGACTGCTTCGACGATCTGTGCCGTGCGCGGGGTGAGCAGCTCCGCGACGTACCGCTCGAAGACTGCTGACGCTGCACGAGAGTCCGCCGGGGTGCCGGTACGGTACTTGCCCGAAAGGACTCCACGCCCGAGCGGCGCCCACGGCAGGAGCCCGATGCCCAGTGCCTCCGCCGCCGGAGCCACCTCGCGCTCGATGCCCCGTTGGAGGAGGGAGTACTCGATCTGCGTCGATGCGATGCGCGCGCGACCCGGAGCGGAGAGCTGGTGGGTGGCCGCCTGGGCGGTCTGCCATCCGGCGTAGTTCGAGATCCCGACGTATCGAGCTCGACCAGTCATCATCGCCGCGTCGAGGGCACTGAGCGTCTCGTCCAGAGGCACGTCGGGAGACCATCGGTGCAGCTGCCACAGGTCGACGTGGTCGACGCCCAGCCGGTCAAGCGACTCGTCGAGGGTACGCAGCAGAGCACGACGCGACACGTCGACGTTGCCCTCGCCGGTGGCCCGCCGGTCGACGCCGGCCTTCGTCGCGATCACGAGGTCGGCCCGGGAGAACCCGTCGACGAGCAGTTTGCCGATCAGTGCCTCGCTCGCGCCGTCGCCGTACCCGGCTGCCGTGTCGAGGAGGTCGCCGCCGGCGTCGATGAATACGCGCAGCTGCTCGGCCGCCTCGTGCTCGTCGGTCTCGCTCCCCCAGGTGAGGGTGCCGAGACCGAGCCGGGAGACCTGCAGGCCGGTCTGGCCGAGGTGGCGGTGCAGCATGGGGTGAGAGTAGTGCACCGGCGAGCCCGGTCCGGGCACGGCTGGCACGTCCCGGACCGGTACGGTCGCAGCGTGAGACTCGGCGTGAGCATGGGCTATGTCCTCGCCGGTGGCGCCGGCGACCAGGTGACTGTCGTACGCGAGGCCGAGCGGCTCGGCTACTCCGTCGCCTGGGTGGCTGAGGCCTATGGGTCTGACGCTGTCTCGGTGGTCAGCTGGCTCGCCGCCTCCACCGAGCGGATCGATGTCGGCTCAGCCGTGCTGCAGATCCCCGCCCGCACGCCGGCGATGACCGCGATGACCGCCGCGACACTCGACCTGCTGAGCCGGGGACGTTTCCGGCTCGGGCTCGGCGTCTCCGGGCCCCAGGTGTCGGAGGGCTGGCACGGCGTACGTTTCGACAAGCCACTGACCCGCACGCGGGAGTACGTCGACATCGTGCGCCAAGCGCTCGCACGCGAGACCGTCCGTCACGACGGCGAGTTCTTCACCCTTCCCCTCCCCGACGGACCCGGCAAGGCGCTCAAGCTGAGCCTGCGTCCACAACGTGACCAGCTGCCCGTCTATCTCGCCGCGGTCGGCCCGAAGAACGTCGAGCTGGCCGGCGAGATCGCCGACGGCTGGCTGGCGCTCTTCTTCTCCCCGGAGCACGCCGACGCCGCCTTCGCCAGCGTGCGCGCCGGTCTGGAGCGCAGCGGGCGCGAGGACCGCTCGTTCGACGTCGCGGCCACCGTCCCGGTGTCCATCGGTGACGACCTGGCCGCCTGCGCCGAGCCGATCCGCGGGTACGCCGCCTTGTACGTCGGCGGGATGGGGTCGCGGGAGCAGAACTTCTACAACGCGCTCGCTCGGCGGATGGGCTTCGAGGCGGAGGCGGCAGAGGTGCAGGACCTCTACCTCGACCGCCGGCACCGTGAGGCCATGGCCGCCGTACCGCTCGACTTCATCGACCAGACCTCGCTCATCGGGCCGCCCGCGCGGATCCAGGATCGGTTGCACGCCTTCGCCGATGCCGGTGTGACCACCGTGAACGTCACGTCCCTCGCGACCGACGTCGAGGGAAGAGTCCGCGACCTTAGGCAGGTCGCAGCGGCACTCGACGCAGCCGGACTAGCAGACTGACGCCGTGGACTTCATCGAAGCGATAGTCCTCGGGATCGTGGAGGGGCTGACCGAGTTCCTGCCCGTCTCGAGCACTGGTCACCTCACCATTGTCGAGAAGCTGCTCGGTCTGCCGATCGACGACCCCGCGGTCACGGCCTTCACGGTGGTGATCCAGATGGGGGCGATATTGGCGGTCGTCTGGTACTTCCGTCGCGACATCTGGAACATCACCCGGGCCTGGATCACCGGGGTCGTCAGGCCCGAGGTGCGTGGCACGTTCGACTACCGGATGGGCTGGTACGTCATCGTCGGTTCGGTCCCGATCGTCGTGGTCGGCCTCCTCGGGGAGAGTCTCATCACCGGCGCCCTGCGCAACCTGTGGTTCGTCGCCTGGGCGCTGATCCTGTGGAGCGTCGTGATGGTCGCCGCAGAGCGAGTGGGCAAGCAGGAGCGCGGCGAGAGGGAGCTGACGCTGCGCGACTCGATCCTGATCGGTGTCGTGCAGTGCGTGGCGCTGGTCCCTGGCGTCTCACGCTCTGGCGCGACGATCTCCGCGGGCCTGTTCGTCGGGCTCGACCGGGTCACGTCGACCCGGATGTCCTTCTTCTTGTCCATCCCGGCGCTGATGGGCGCCGGGATCAAGGAGCTGCCGACGGCGCTGAGCGGAGACATCCCGGTGGCGTCGACCATCGTGGCGACCATCGTCAGCTTCGTGGTGGCGTACGCCTCGGTTGCCTGGCTGCTGAAGTTCGTTGCCGGCCACTCGATCACCTGGTTCGTCGGCTACCGGGTGGCGCTCGGCGTCGTTCTCATCGTCTTGCTGAGCACGGGTGCGCTCACGTCGACCTGAGCGCCCACCACCTCAGCGCCTTCACCCCCGCTGCGGGAGAGGCGGTCGTCGCCGTACCGAGACCGCCTAGTCTGCACCGCAAACGCCCGCTCTGCATCGCAGGTTTGCGATGTAAACAGGCCATCTGGACTGTTTACATCGCAAACCCGGGGCGGGAGAGGAGCAAACCCGGGGCGGGAGAGGAGCAAACCCGGGGCGGGAGAGGAGGGAAGGGCGGGAGACAGGGCAGCCGGGTTCAGAGCCAGGCGGACTTCTTGAAGAGGCGGTACAGGGTCACGCAGACGCCGAGCATCACGACCAGCACAAGGGGGTAGCCGTACTGCCAGTGCAGCTCCGGCATGTAGTCGAAGTTCATGCCGTAGATCCCGGCCACCGCTGTCGGGACCGCCGCGATGGCCACCCAGGCCGAGATCTTGCGCATGTCGTTGTTCTGCTGCATCGAGATGCTTGCGACGTGCGCGTTGTGCGCGCTCGACAGCAGCCCGTCGAGCGACTCCACCTGCTCGTGGACCCGGGTGGCGTGGTCGGCGACGTCGCGGAAGAACGCCTGCGCGTCGGCAGGCATGCCCGCCACCTGGCCGTTCGCGAACTTCGACAACGGCTCGCGCAGCGGGACGACGGCCCGACGGAACTCCGCCATCTCCCGCTTGAGCGTGTAGATCCGCTGTGAGTCGTTCTTCCCCCGCTGGTCGGAGAAGACCGACTGCTCGATCTCGTCGACGTCGACCTGGAGCTCCTCCGCGACCGACTCGTACTCGTCGACGACGTGGTCGCAGACGGAGTACAGGACGGCGTACGGCCCGTGACCGAGCACTTCGACGCGGTCCTCGAGGTCCCTCCGGGTCAGGGTAAGACCGGAGCCGGCGCCGTGTCGGACGGTGACGACATAGTGCGGGCCGACGAAGATCGCGATCTCCCCGGTCTCGACGGCGTCTTGCTCGTCGACGTACCACATGGTCTTGAGCACCATGAACAACACCTCGTCGTAGCGCTCCAGCTTGGGGCGCTGGTGGGCACGGATCGCGTCCTCGATCGCGAGGCTGTGCAGACCGAAGGTCTGTGCGACCTCGTCCATCTCCGTCTGGTCGGGTTCGTGCAAGCCGATCCACACGAAGGAGTGCTTCTCGCGGGCCGCCTCGAGCGCGACCCGCATGTCGTTCGGTTCGCCCGCGAGCGGCACCCGGGAGCCATCGCGGTAGACGGCGCAGTCGACGATCACCCGCCCATTGTCGCGGATCGCCGCCGGTGCGGGCGGTTGCGACGGCATACAGTGATCGCGTGGCGACGGTACTGCTGGTCAGGCATGCGCGCTCGAGCGCCAACAGCGGGGGAGTCCTGGCCGGACGCAGCGCCGGCGTGCTCCTCGACGAGGCCGGAGTGAACCAGGCGCGTGACACGGCTGCGCGGCTGGCCCCTCTCCCGCTCGTCGCGGTCGTCTCGAGCCCACTGGAGCGCTGCCGCCAGACTGCCGAGGCCGTCCTCGAGGCGCACCCGTCGGTCACCACGATCCAGATCGACGATCGGCTGACCGAGTGCGGGTACGGCGACTGGACCGGCCGGGAGCTGAAGCACCTGGCCAAGGAGAAGCTCTGGGCGGTCGTCCAGAGCCACCCGAGCGCTGCTGTCTTCCCGGGAGGTGAGGCGTTGCGTGATGTTCAGGCGAGAGGAGTGGCTGCGGTCCGGGACTGGGACGTGGCGATCACCGACGAGCACGGGCCCGCGGCGCTCTGGGTGGCCGTGAGCCACGGGGACGTGATCAAGGCGATCCTCGCCGACGCGCTCGGCACGCACCTCGACAACTTCCAGCGGATCGTCGTCGACCCGGCCTCGGTGTCAGCGGTCTCGTACACGCGGCTGAGACCGTTCGTGGTCCGCTACAACGAGCACGGTGACCTCAGCGGGCTCGCCCCTGCCAAGAAGCGACGCCGTCGCCGCGCGGCCAGCAGTGACGCGGCGGTGGGCGGCGGGGCTGGGACGTAGGCTTTCCTCATGTCCATCCTCGTCCACAGCTTCGAGCAGCCTGACCGCTTCGTGGCCGGCACCGTGGGTCAGCCTGGCCAACGCACCTTCTTCCTGCAGGCCAAGGAGGGCCCACGCATCACGAGCGTCGCCCTGGAGAAGCAGCAGGTGTTGATCCTGGCCGAGCGGGTCGACGAGCTGCTCGACGAAGCACTGCGTCAAAGCGGCGGTGACGCTGCCATCCCTGCCGTCGCGCCCGTCGGACTCGGGGACAAAGCGCCCCTCGAGCAGCCGATCGTCGAGGAGTTCCGCGTCGGCACCATCACGCTGAGCTGGGACAGTGAGTCCGGCCGCGTCGTCATCGAGCTCTTCCCCGTCAGTGACGAGGAGGTCGTCGTCTCCGCCGAGACCGACGAGAACGTCGAGGACGCCGACGAGGTCGAGGGCGCCGACGAGGTCGAGGTCTCACTGGAGGTCGAGGTGGCGGCAGACGAGGTGCTCGTGGTCAAACTCGATCCGGGCTACGCACGAGCGTTCGTCCTGAGGGCGCAGCGCGTGGTCTCCGCCGGCCGAGCGCCATGCCCCTTCTGTGGCGGGCCGCTCGACCCCGAGGGGCATCTTTGCCCCCGCGCCAACGGGTTCCGTCGCATTGCAGACTGAGGCGGCCGCCGTGCTCGACGACGAGGCGGTGGAGACCATTTTGACGAACGGCTCCCTGGAGCTCGAGGGGCGGCTGCTGGCGGCCTCCAACGCGTCGTTCGTGGGACACGTGATCCTCGACGGCGTCCGGCTTCGGTGCATCTACAAGCCGGTGGCAGGCGAGCGACCACTGTGGGACTTCCCCGACGGCACCCTAGCCGGACGGGAGTACGCCACCCGGCTGATCTCCGAGGCAGGCGGGTTCGACGTCGTCCCCGCTACTGTCCTGCGCGACGGACGATACGGGCCGGGCATGTGCCAACGCTGGGTGGACACCGATCCAGACTCTGATCTCGTGGACGTGGTCTCCGACGACTTCGACGAGCCGGGCTGGCTGGCCGTGCTCGAGGCCGAGGACCAGCGGGGACACCCGGTCACCCTCATCCACGCCGACGACCCTCGGCTGCGCGGCATGGCCGTGTTCGACGTCGTGATCAACAACGCCGATCGCAAGGGCGGGCACGTCCTCGTCGAGGTGGAGGGAGATTCGGCCGTTCCGTCCAGGTCCGCGGTCTGGGGCTGTGACCACGGTGTCACCCTGCACCCCGAGGACAAGCTGCGGACCGTCTTGTGGGGCTGGGCCGATCAGCCGATCCGTGACATCGACCGGGAGCGGCTGGACGCCCTCGTCGCTGCCCTCGACGGCGACCTGGCCAGCAGGCTCGCGCCCCATCTGACGGTCACCGAGATCGAGGCGCTGCTCGCTCGCGCCTTAGTGCTGCGGGTCGCCGGGACCATGCCGTCTCCGGGTCAGGGGTGGCCGGTCATCCCGTGGCCGCCGTTCTGAGCGCTATGCCTCCGGGCACTAGGCTTCGCACATGCGTTCCTGGGCCGTTCCCCCGTTGACGACGACGGCCCGGGACGAGGTGGGGAGGGCGCCTGCCCTCGCCCTGTACGACGCCCGGACAGGTCGCCTCGAGGAGACCCGTCCGAACGGGCCGGCCCGGCTCTACGTCT
Organism: Propionibacteriales bacterium; assembly: GCA_013821195.1. GTDB lineage: Bacteria > Actinomycetota > Actinomycetes > Propionibacteriales > Nocardioidaceae > JACDHG01. The sequence continues at coordinate 2,040 of JACDHG010000069.1, read as the reverse complement.
GCGGCATCACGCCGTACGACGCCACCCACCTCGGGCACGCCGCCACCTACGTCGCCTTCGACCTCGTGGTCCGGGCGTGGCGCGAGGCCGGCCACGACGTGCGCTACGTCCAGAACGTGACGGACATCGACGACCCACTCCTCGAGCGCGCGTCGGCTATCGGCGAGAGCTGGTCAGCCCTTGCCGAGCGGGAGACTCAGCTCTTCCGCGACGACATGGAGGCGCTGTCGGTCATCCCTCCCGACGTGTTCGCCGGTGCGGTCGAGTCGATCCCTGTCATCGTCGAGCTCATCGCGCGGCTGCGCCACCGGGGTGTGGTGTACGACGTGGACGGCGACCTCTATTTCGACGTCACGTCGGACCCGACGTTCGGACAGGTCTCCGGGCTCGCGCGCGAACCGATGCTCGCGCTGTTCGGCGATCGAGGCGGTGACCCGGACCGACCCGGCAAGCGCGACCCGCTCGACTGCCTGGTCTGGCAGCAGCAGCGGGATGGCGAGCCAGGCTGGGACACTGAGCTCGGCACGGGCAGACCCGGCTGGCACGTCGAGTGCGCAGCGATCGCCTCCCACCACCTCGGGACCGACTTCGACCTTCAGGGGGGAGGCTCGGACCTGGTCTTCCCGCACCACGAGATGACCGCTGCGGAGAGCCAGGTAGCCAACCCCGGCACGGTCTTCGCCCGGGCCTATGCGCATCAGGGCATGGTCGGCTACGCCGGGCAGAAGATGTCGAAGTCGCTCGGCAACCTGGTCCTCGCGTCGAAGCTCCGTGCGGACGGGGTCGACCCGCGGGCCATCCGGCTTGCCCTGCTCGCCCGGCACTACCGTGAGGAGTGGGAGTGGGACGACGAGACGCTCGAGGTGGCGACGTCGCGGTTGGCAGCATGGTCGGACGCCGTACGGCGAGGAGGCCCCGACGCGCGCAAGGCCGTCGCGACGGTGCGGGCCGCCTTGGCCGCGGACCTCGACGCGCCGGCCGCGCTGGCCGCGATCGACGCCTGGGCCAGCGAGGTCGTCGGGGAGCCCGTCGACGGTGCCCCGGAGCTCATCGTCGCCACAGTCGAGGCGTCCCTCGGGGTCAGTCTCCAGACCCACTTGTCAGGGTCCAGTGGCGGCGGCGCCGCCTGAGCCACCCTGACAAGTCGGCTAGCTCTCGCCGCCGCGGCGCTTGAGATAGCGCTCGAACTCGTGTGCGATCGCGTCGCCGGTGGCTTCGGGCAGCTCAGCCGTGTCACGCTCCTCCTCGAGCGATCGCACGTAGTCGGCGACGTCGGTGTCGTCGGAGGCGAGCTCGTCGACCCCCCGCTCCCAGGCCTTTGCCTCCTCCAGCAGGCCGTGGACGTCGATCGGTGTGCCGACGAGGTCCTCGAGCTGGCCGAGCAACGCGAGAGTGGCCTTCGGGGCCGGTGCCTGGGCGACGTAGTGCGGAACCGCGGCCCAGTACGACAACGTCGCCAGCCCGGCCTGCGGCGCTGTCTCCTGGATGACGCCGACGATGCCCGTCGGACCGACGTAGCGGGACGGCACGAGGTCGTGGCGAGCGACGAGCCCAGGGTCGGAGGAGATGCCCGTGATCGGCACGGGACGGGTGTGCGGCACGTCGGCGAGCAGCGCGCCGAGGGTGACGAACGTCGTCGCGCCGACCGCCGTGACGTACTCGAGCAGCTCGCCGCAGAACGACTTCCAGCGCAGGTTGGGCTCGATGCCGGTCACCAAGATGACGTCCCTCTCGCCCGGACCGGACTGGCAGCGCCACAGGCTTGTCGTCCGCCAGCTGATATCGCGCCCGCCGGCTGAGTCGAAGCCGACATGGGGACGCACGACCTGGAAGTCGTAGTAGTCCTCGGGGTCGATGGTGGCGAGCAGGGTGGCTCGCCAGGCGCCGAGCAGGTGTGCGACCGCGTCCGTCGCAGCCTCGCCGGCGTCGTTCCATCCCTCGAAGGCGGCGATGACGAGCGCGTCCTCCAACTGCACGTCCTGCTCGATGTTCATCACCTGTCCAGGGTACGGCGTACCGGCGCCAGGGACGCGAGGGCTG
>JACDHG010000225.1 GCA_013821195.1 Propionibacteriales bacterium | reverse complement strand
CGACGCGGTCACGCTCCCTCTTCAGCGTCGCGATCCGCTTGAGCTCATGGCGCTCGGCGGACGCGATCAGCTTCTTCGTCGCGCGCAGATCGGTGACCCGCGCGGCGACCCGCGTCTTGGCGACGACTGTCCGCGCCTGCAACGTCTGCTTTTTCTCCAGCGAGTCGGCCGAGTCGACGCGTCGCGCCGCGACCTCGAGCTTCGTCGCGGCGACCCTTTCCTCGGTGAGCTCCAAGAGCACCTCGGCCGCCTGAAGCTGCTGTAGGTCCCCTTCCTGCTTGTCGAGCACCGTTGTCGCAGCCTGCATCTCGTCGAATACCTCTTCGGGGGTCGTGGCCTCGAACGCGATGTTCAAGGTGCTCGACGCGAGGTCGCCCGACTGGAACGTCGACACGGCGTACGACGTGACAGCCTTTCGTTGGTCGCTCACGTCCACGCGGCCCTGCACCAGGTCGGTCTCGGCGTCCTCGAGACGCAGCACTGCCGCCTCGAGCCTTGACTGCATCAGCGTGTCGAAGATCCTTGCCCGCCGCACCCGCTCACGCACCGCCGAGAGCTCGGCTCTCGCCAGCTTGAGGTCCCGCACAGCACCCTCGACCCGCACTGTCACATCGACGAGCCTCGACGAGATCTCGTGCAGGTCCGCGGATCGGCTGGAGATGCGGTCGTCGAGCCGGTTCTTCTGATGGTTCAGCGTGTCGTCGTCGGTTGCCGAAGACGACGTCGGCGCGAACACGGCACCGAGCAACGACGCGGTCAGTGCCATCGTCACGGTGATGCGGGCTCGTGTTGTGCGTCCGGAGGGGAAGCGTCGGCCCACAGTCGGAAGTCCTCATCTGGATGGGATGCCTTGGTTGTTCCGACGGTAGCCGAGCAAGCTCACACTTTGAGGTATTTGCGGGTCATCAGGAGCGTCGGAATGATTGCCAAGGTCAACGCGATGCTGACCACGACCACCATCGCGGCGATCGCGTCGCCGTTCTCGACCCAGGGCCAGAGGCGTACATGACCCCGAAGCCATGGCACCGCGAAGGTCATGATGGCCAACACCGACCCGCAGGCGAGGGCCGCACCTACCAACGCCGAGAAGACGATCTCGAGCACGAACGGGAGCTGGATGTAGATGCTCGACGCGCCCACGAGCCGCATGATCCCGATCTCACGACGTCGCGCCATCGCGGCCAGCCGGATCGTGTTGGAGACCTGCAGCACCGCGGCGAGAACGAGGAGAGCAGCACCGCCGAGCGCCGCCCACTTCAGCACGTTGAGCGTTCGGTAGACCGGCGCGAACTCCCGACGTGGGTCGAAGACCGCTTCGACCCCTTGGAGGCTGTCGACCGAGCTGACGAGCGCACGGGTGTCGTTCGGGTCTTCGACCGTGACCCAGTAGCCGGTCGGCATGTCCGACTCCTTGACGGTCTTCGCGACGCTGTCGAGGTTGCCGTCCTCGTCGGTGTGCGTGCCCTTGAACGTCTCGTAGGCCTCGTCGCGGGTGCGGTAACGGTACGAGTCGACGTACGAGCTGCCTTTGATCACCTCTTCGACCGCAGCCTCCTGCTGAGGGGTCGCCTGCCCGCTCACACACTGAGCGGTCGTCGACTGCTTGGCGCAGAACGCCACCTGCACCTCGAGGAGCCCACCCATATGAGTCTCGATCATGGTGACCTGGGACCGCATGAGCAGCCCGACTGCCACCAGGGTCAACGAGATCCAGATCGTCAAGATCACAGCGATCGTCATCGACACGTTCCGTTTGAGACCGCTGCCGAGCTCGGAGGCCACATATCGCAGTTGCATGATGTCCTGGTCCTGGTATGAGCGTCAGTCGACGCAGCGGGTGGGACGTGCAGGTCAGCCTTGGTAGCCGTAGACACCACGCGCCTGGTCACGGACGACCTTGCCGGTCTCGAGCTCGATCACCCGCTTGCGCATCTGGTCGACGACACCGGAGTCGTGCGTGGCCATCATGACCGTCGTGCCCGTGCGGTTGATGCGGTCGAGCAGCTTCATGATGCCGACGGATGTGGTCGGGTCCAGGTTGCCGGTCGGCTCGTCGGCGATGAGGATCATCGGCCGGTTCACGAACGCGCGGGCGATCGCGACCCGCTGCTGCTCGCCGCCGGACAGCTCGTCCGGCATCCGGTGCCCCTTGCCGCCCAGGCCGACGAGATCGAGCGTTTCGGGTACGACCTTGCGGATCATGCTCTTGGGCTTGCCGATCACCTGCAAAGCGAACCCGACATTCTCCGAGACCGTCTTGTTGGGCAGCAGCCGGAAGTCCTGGAAGACGGTGCCGATCTGGCGTCTCAGACCCGGCACCTTCCAGGAGGCGAGTCGGTTGACCTCCTTGCCGGCGACGTAGACGTGACCCGTCGAGGGGCGGGCCTCCCGCAGGACGAGGCGCAAGAACGTGGACTTCCCCGATCCGGACGCCCCCACCAGGAAGACGAACTCGCCCTTCTCGATCTCCACGTCCACCGTGTCCAGCGCGGGTCGGGGCTGCCCCTCGTAGGCCTTGCTGACTTTCTCGAACCGGATCACCGATCAGATTCTAGGTGACTTGCCCGACCCAGCCTCGCAAGGCTCGGCGGCGGCGTGGCTGGTGCGTGATCCGCGACTAGCTCGGAGCAGGTGCCGAGCGGCGCCAGCGGATGCCGGCCTCGATGAAGGCATCGATGGCCCCGTCGAGCACGGTCGAGGGGTTGCCTTCCTCGTACTCCGTGCGCAGGTCCTTGACCATCTGGTACGGGTTGAGGACGTACGACCTCATCTGGTCTCCCCACGACGCCATCACGTCGCCGCGGATCTCGTCGAGCTGAGCCTTCTCCGCTGCGTGCTTCACGGCGAGCAACCGCGCCTTGAGGATCACCATGGCGGTGTTCTTGTTCTGCAGCTGGCTTTTCTCGTTCTGCACGGCGACGACGAGCCCGGTCGGAAGGTGCGTCAGGCGGACCGCGGAGTCTGTCGTATTGACACTCTGGCCACCTGGACCCGACGAACGAAAGACATCGATCTTGATCTCTTCCTCGGGGATGTCGATCTCGTCGGTCTGCTCCAGCACCGGCACCACCTCAACCGCGGCGAACGATGTCTGGCGTCGACCCTGGTTGTCGAACGGCGAGATCCTCACCAGCCGGTGGGTGCCTTGCTCGACACTCAGCGTGCCATAGGCGTACGGCGCCTTGACCGCGAAAGTCGCCGACTTGATGCCGGCCTCCTCGGCGTACGACGTGTCATAGACCTCGGTGGGGTACTTGTGACGCTCGGCCCACCGCAGGTACATCCGCATGAGCATCTCGGCCCAGTCGGCGGCGTCGACACCGCCCGCACCCGAGCGGATCGTGACAAGAGCATCGCGCTTGTCGTACTCGCCCGCAAGGAGGGTGCGTACCTCGAGCGCCTCGATGCCCTGAGCCAGCCGGTCCAGCTCCGCGTCGACCTCGGACACGGACGCCGGGTCGCCCTCCTCCTCACCCAGCTGGAGCAGGATCTCGGCATCGTCCAACCTGCTGCGGAGCCCGGTCACCCGGTCGAGCTCAGCCTGCAGGACGGAGAGGCGGCCCGTCACACGCTGGGCGTTGTCCTGGTCGCCCCAGAGGTCCGGCGCGGCCACCTCGGCTCCCAGCTCGGCGATCTCCTGACGGATGGCGTCGAGATCGAGCACCTGCTCGATGCTCGTCAGGGTCGCGTCGAGCTGTTTGAAACGCACACTGAAGTCAGGGCCTGCCACGGACGCAACAGTACGCCGGAGCGACGACTCGATGGCAAGCCGATCAGTCGTCGCGGCTGGAGGAGTCCCAGTTGCCGTCGCGCCCGGGTCGCTCGAAGGACTCGACACCCGATGGCAGGTTGGGGTCCGTGGCTCCAGGTTCGAGCGGACCCGGATGCTCGCTCGGATCCTCCACCTCGGCCATCGAGTCGCGAGACGGGTTGCGGTTCGGGGCGTTGGGGACGTCCTGCGGGTCCTGCTCGAGGCGATCGCGCAGATCCGCCTCGTCGACGTCCTCCTCAGGGGGCACTCCGTGCATCTCCTGCGGTGACTCGGTCATGGTGCATCTCCTTTGGCTCGTGGCCTGTTCGGGCGCGCACGTGCGCGCTCAGCTGGGAGGCGCCGACAGCGGCTTCGCCGCCAACGCGGTCGCGACGCCCACCAGGTTGGCGGCCATGGCACGCCCGGTGCTGTGCGACCAGTCATGGCCTTCCTCGGTGTCGGAGTAGTCGTCGCCCGGGCCGGGACCCTTGTTCCAGTAGGTCCAGGACTGTGGCGGGATCGCATAGCCGATGTCGACAAGAGCCCCACTGACCTCCGATATGACGTGATGAGCACCATCCTCGTTGCCAGTGACGACGACGCCTGCGACACGGTTGTACGCAACGGGCCGCTCGTCGTCGTCGGTCTCGGAAAGCATCGCGTCCATCCGCTCCAACATGCGCTGAGCCATGGATGACGGACGC